>JAIVHN010000225.1:7411-9376 GCA_020201015.1 Spirochaeta sp.
GCGTAGAGCGACTACGTGTAGCTAACTCCGCGACCAGTGTCGGGGTGCCCGGTCTACCCTGTGCCGAGGCAGGCGGGCCGTCACCGGATACAGGTTGTGCCGAGGCGCTGCGTGGCTCGGGCGGGTTCACAGCTTCCTCCGAGCCTCCCTGTGAACACCCAAGAGTCATAAAGCCAAACCCGCAGATAAGCACGAGCGCGGCTATGCGGAGCCTGCTGGCGGTGACGTAATACATACATAACTCCCGGAGCCTTAACTTGTTCCTGACCGAGGGCGGCCAATAGCTGACTCCAGAGGTAAAGTTCGCGAACTCCGCTGCAATAATCAAGTAGTTCCTGCGTCGGTGGGGAGGGTCACGCTGTCGGGTAACATACGGCATGGACTCCCAGGCCCCTTTTGTACGGGAAGAGTACAGTCCGTAGCGCCGTATCAGCTGCAATCCCTTGGGAGGGATATGCTGTGTGAGCCCTGCCAGGAAGTCGCAGGCATTGAACATATGCACGTTTTCTCTGAAATACTCGTTGTAATGGGTATGAAAGAGACCCCGTCCCGTACACCCTTCATAGTGGATCTTAGTATCTGGAAACCGAACCCGAAACCGAACCTGAAACCGAACCCGAAACCTATAATCCGTTCAGCATGCTCTTGAAGGATAGCAAGGACGCTGCTACATAAGCGGCGAATCGGGAGTACCTCCGCGATTAACCTGGACAACGAGATCTTCTACTCCGGCGAATTGGCCCCTGTGTTCACTCCCTACAGGAACAGATCGGCGGATGTTCGACAATCCTCTATCTAAAAACCTCCACCACGAAAGCGAATGTGTCATTGCGCCGGTTGCGGATCATCGGCATGGGTCGGTCGAGCGTGATGCTCGGTGAGGACTCTTCCACGATGAAGGTCTCTCCGCCGATTTCCGGATTGGCGCCGCAGACTGCGCTGCTGGCTCTGTGTTCCGGGACGGTATCGGGCTGACTGCCGGAGCTCCTACAGGGGAGAGGACCCATTGAGCGCTCCACCAGCCCGGCTCTGCGGAGCCTGCCGCTAACCGGCCGTTCTGGTTGTGGATCACCTGATCTGTCAGCCACCGGTTTCTGATACGGATGTACGATCCTTCCACCCTCTCGGTCGACCATTGGGCGCTCAGCCAGCCGGGGAGAATCTGTCCGGCCTCCAAGCGTCCGTTTTCTACGTGGAGATACGAGTCCGCCCGCCATTTGTTTCTGATCCGGTAGTAGTTCTCGCCGGGGACTTGTTCAAATACCCACTGGGCGCTTACCCAGCCGGGTTGAATAGTACCCGCATCAGGAACCGGTTGTTCTACATGAATGTAGTCATCGGGTTTCCACCTGTTCTGGATTCGGTAAAGGTCCTGAGCTGTTAAATCGACCGCTGCCAGCGTCAGAATTAACAGGATGCTACTTACAATAGAAGACTTCTTCATATTACACCGCCTTGGTGGGGCTCAAGCCCAACTGCATGTCCTGGACTCGCCTTCTAATATACTTAGGATGGGCGGGTAAACCTAATTAAAACAGTAATAAATAACTGGGCATGGACCTGCTGACTTTTAGTGATAGGAAAAGTGATCCGAGGCGTCAAGGCGAAAACAGGGAAAAACGGGGACATTCCGCTAAACCCTTCATAGTGGATCTTCTTCAAAGATACCAGAGGCCGGGCCAGATACTGAGCAAGGTTCTCCCGGGATCTCTCATCGAGAATCCGTACGCTGTTGTCTATACTGAAGCCTGAGTGCTTCCATGGAAATGGGGATTCCAGCGGAGCATATCCCCAAAAGTCTGGTGGGCGATGACCATACCAGTATGTACTTCTTTACCGGCAACTTCCCTGTAAAAATCGCTGATCATGGCGAATATCATCTTTGAATTTTTCGCAAAAAGATCTCTGTTGTGGCGGAATAGTCGTGACGGCAGTCCGGGTTACTGCAGCCGATACGGGCTATCC
>JAIVHN010000226.1 GCA_020201015.1 Spirochaeta sp.
ACGCCAAGCTGCGGGTACTGCAGAAAACTTAAGGATTACTTCAAAGAAAACAGAGTAAAATTCTCAGAGTACAATGTAGCCGACGATCTACGGCGTGCCGAGGAGATGGTGAAAAAGTCCGGACAGATGGGCGTCCCGGTCGTGGATATCAACGGCACGGTAATCGTTGGCTTTAACAAGGCGCAGATAGACAAGGCCTTAAAACTCTGAGTCGCAAATCTCACAAGCAACTTGACCACTTTGGGCGAAAGGCAAAGTCCGAGGGCTACGCCGCTCGGTCGGTCTACAAGCTGGAAGAAATTCAAAACAAGTTTCACCTGCTGGAATCCGGCGCACGCGTGCTTGATATGGGGGCGGCACCCGGTAGTTGGACCCAGTTCAGCGCAGCTCGAGTTGGTCCGCACGGACTTGTTGTGGCTGTAGACCTGACCCCTATGAACTCACACGCCGAAAATGTTGTCGGGTACACCGGAGACTTCTATACTGCGGATGTGTTGCAGTCACTTGCTTCACATGGCCCTTACAACGTACTCCTAAGCGACGCCGCGCCAGCCACAACCGGAAACCGCAGCCTTGATACGACTCGCAGTGCGGCAATTGCCGAACACGTGTTGCACCTTTGCGGCGAAATGTTGATAGAGGGCGGACACGTGGTTGTAAAGATTTTCCAAGGTGGCGAAGAACAGTCCTTGCTTAAAGAACTGCGGCGCCGGTTCCAAACCGGCCGTCTGTTCAAGCCCCAGGCCTGTCGCAAGGAGTCTTTTGAGACCTACCTCATTGGTTTAGGTTATAAAGAACTGTAATCATGGTGGTGCAATCACAGAATGAAGGCAGTAGTAAGGCCGCCGTTGAGTTATTGATTCACTTTCCATTTGTGGCTCTCACTATCAAGCAGCTCCTTGCCATAAATAGGAACCTCGGATTTAAGTGCCTCAAGAATTTCTCTGCATATGCGGAAAGCTTCATCACGACGTTCAGTCCCAACTGCAATGAGAAGAGGGGCCTCGCCAACTGAAATCAGTCCCAAGCCATGGCGAATGAACACGCGCGGGAGTGCTGTAGCCGAATTGTCGGCCGCGCTTGCCGTCAGCTCAATATAGTCATGTCCCACAATGCGTTTTAGAAACGTAGAAACAGCAGCATCAGCCATTTCCCTATGCGCCGTGAACTCAATACCGGTTACCACGCCTTCTGGATGCGTGTCGGCCCGTACCTGCCCAACGAAAATATTTTGGCCACCAACGCGACGGTCCCGGTTAAACTCCGCAACCGCATGCGCCACCAGCCCTATATCGACCCCACCATCTACAAAAATACTCATGCTGTACGGCTCCTTTAGCAACCGGCTTTACGCCTTCCTACCCCCCCGGCACAGGCAGTCCTACCCCCCAGCAAAGGCTGGCAGACAGGCAACCTCTCCGGCCGCAGTGATAGTTGAATTAGATTCTCGGATGACCGCATCTACCGCTATGCGGAAACTCTGTCCGCTAAGGGCCGGATGTTTTTGTTCCAGGGCGGCGCGCAACTCGCCCACGATTATCGGAAAGGCGATTTCAAGTTGTTCCTCGTCGGTGCCGCTCAGCTCCGTAAGCGGACCAAAATACCGAACTTGTGTCATAGGGTAGTGTTGCAATGGCACAGCATGGTTGTCAAGAACATCACCTCCACCGTAGATGCTCAAGGCGATGTTGGCGCCCGTCATACAGACACAAAACGCCAGAGAGCGGAGTCGAGTCCGGGTTCTCGCACCAGGAAAGAATCTCGGCTACCTGCAGCGAGGCAATAACTGCTGGAATATGCGGCATTATGGGTTTAGCAGCAGGCGGTTTAGCCGAAAAATCCGGCCCAAAAGCGTCGGCATAACCGAACTCGGGCAGAAGTGTGGTTGTCTGTCCGAACCACAACTCGACCCCCCCGTGGAAGATTGGAGCGCCCAGCTCTCGTGCTAGTGGCTCTATTCCCGCACGCGCGGGAAAGCTGTCGAGGCAGTCAAGGACCGCGCTGTACGGTTGCTGTGTCGGCTGTGTCGGCTGTGTCGGCGTCTGCGGTTGTCCCTGTGGCGGCTTTGTCGGCGGCGATGCAGCCTGGTGCAGCTCGTTGTAGGTGTGGGCATTCAAACTTTGTACGTGTCCCACCGCCCGGATACCGGGGTTGATTGCCGCAAGACGCTCGACAGCAAGCTCGGCCTTGGGCCGGCCCAGATCATATGGTGTATACAACACTTGGCGGTTGAGGTCCGGCGCATCAAGCACGGCCGGATCCCAGATCTCTAACTGCACCGGTGCGATTCTCACCAGAAGCGCAAGCAGATTACAACCAAGACCGCCTGCTCCGGCCACAATGAAACGAGTATTGAGCAACCGGTGCCGGGCTTGCTCGGAAAGCAGCTCATAATGTCTGAGGTAACGCTCGCCATGAAACTCGTCATGAAGTTCGTCAGTATGTTTGGACATCAACATCGGCCTCGGCCGCACTTTGCACTTGCACGAAAACACGGTTCGGTAAACAGGCTATCCATTGCCCGGACTGTGAAACCCATCCGGCACCAATGCAAATTTTATCTCGACAAGGTGAAGCTACTACCCGTATCTCACCATCTGCGATTTCTATCTCTGTCGGGCCTAAGGGCCCTTCAACCGAAAAACTTTGATCCACTGCTAGAGAATAAATATAGTCACGGCCTGCGGCCTGTATGCTAACCTGATTTCCGCGTTCTGCATCGGTATACGCAAAAACCCAGAAGGCTCCCAGCACGAGCAGTGCAACAATAAAAGAAAGGTAATCAAAAAGTCGTAATCTCATACTTGGTTACTCAAGCAGGCAGTGCCGCTACTGACGCCCCCGCTACTGACGCCGCTTGTCGCGCACATAGACATTGCGCGCTGGCGAGTGGTCGCTACCCCGTTCATCTAACTCAAAGAGGCCGACCGCCTTTACCAACTCACCAAGCTTTACGTAACCATAGTTACGAGGATCAAACTCGGAAGACTTATTAGCAATGTTCTGCCCAACGGTAGCAAGGTGCGCCCAACCATTCTCATTTGCCGAGTCCTCAACCGCATTCCGCAGCAGGTTGACGAGCTTGGTATCGCTTCGCAGATCCTTACTTGGGCGACGAGGGGCGCTCTGCGGCTCAGTTTCACTTTCACGCATGTCTTTCCGGAGAATTTCGGTATAAATAAACTTGTCACAGGCCCCGACAAACGCCTTGGGGGTCTTTTTCTCTCCAAAGCCGTAGACAGTAAGGCCCGCCTCACGTATACGGGCCGCAATGCGGGTAAAGTCGCTGTCGCTTGAAACTATGCAGAATCCATCCATTGCCCCGGTAAAGAGAATATCCATTGCATCAATGATCATGGCGCTGTCGGTAGCGTTCTTGCCTTGCGTATAGCTAAACTGCTGAATAGGCTGCACCGAGTGCTCAAGAAGCACATCCTTCCACCCTTTCAGGTTGGGGCTGGTCCAGTCCCCGTAAATGCGCTTAACGCTGGCCACACCGTACTTGGCAATTTCCTCGAGAAGTCCTTCGATAATTGAGCCTTGGGTGTTATCTGCATCTATCAGCACCGCAAGGCGATGTTGTTTATCAGTATTTGTCATTACATCTATACTAATCCATTCACCAGGGATGCACAATGCGTTTTTTTATGGAGGGCTTGTGCGGTAGGTAGGATATCTGCACCCACAGCGGGCATTATGATATGAAGAGTGCTGGCCGCTTTTAGTCTAAGGAGTAGATCCCGTCGTCGGCCGAGATGACCTTCGTCTGCTGGCTACCGTCAGGTCTGTATAGGTGCACCAGATAGCGTTGGGAGCGACGACCATAACCCGACTCTGCGGTCTCTATACTCAGTTCATGTGGCATGGGGCCGCTAAATTGCAGCCGCTCGCGGCGAAGCTCACCATGTAGGTAGGCTTTGCTCTCACGGTCATCGTCGTACAACACAAAATCGCAGGTAAACCCTTGATTATCAGCAAAAAGGCTCAGCACAAGTTCGGTATCAAGTGTTTCAGAGTCGGCTTCATGCTGCGGCGCGCGCGCATACAGCGGTAGCACCGCGCCAGCGCGAACAAAGACCGGTATTCGGTCAAGTGGAGCATCTATAAGATAGTCCTGCCCACCATGGTACAACGCTAACCCGGCTTCGCGCTCATCGGCAAAGCAGACCGGGTCCCAGCGATACCAGCGCCCGGCCGGAAGATACACTACACGACTGCGGGCCTCGGGTTCGAGAACCGGAGCTACCAACAGGTTGGCCCCGAGCAAGAACTGATTCCACATGCGGGCAAGACGCGGGTCCCGAGGGTCGGCACTGAGCATAGGACGGAGCAACGGCTTCCCGCTCCGACGGTACTCGTCAAAAAGACTGTACATGTAGGGAAGAAGTCGACCGCGAAGCAAGATAGCTTGCCGACACACATCCTACACTTCCGGTCCAAAAGCCCATGGTTCGTGATCACGAGTGCCAATGGCGGTATGCGCTCGAAAGAACGGAGTGAAACAGGAACTCAGCATCCAGCGTGCAAAAAGCTCTCCGGAGGCATTGCCCTGAAAGCCACCCACATCCGAACCGCAGAAGGCAATTCCGGACAGCCCCATGTTCAGCAACATTGGAATCATCATGGCCAGGTGTGCCCAGGAGCTGTCATTGTCGCCGGTCCAGACCGCCGCATAACGCTGTATTCCGGCATACCCGGCCCGGGTAACCATAAAGGGGCGTAGCTCGGGTTTCTGCGTCGCAAACGCCTCTGCGGTGGCGGCACACATCATTTGACCATAAACATTGTGATAGCGGTCTATGGAGCGCGGTCCGGCCGATCCTTCGAGCACAACATCACTTGGTGGAGTAAACTTCGTCCGATCTAAAACGTCGCCGGTGAAATCTGCTGGCTCATTCATATCGTTCCAGATACCGTCCACCCCAACATCAAACAAGGCATGATGCCGCTCCGACCACCCCCTTTTCATGCAGGCGTGTTATGAGGGCGTGCGGATCCGGGAAGCGCTCCGGATCCCAGGTAAAGACACGGTAGCCGTCCATGTAATGGATATCAAGATAGATCACGTCGCAGGGTATACCTCGACGACGGAACTCATCTGCAATCTCAAGGACACGGCTGTCGGGATAATAGCTGTAACGGCATTGTTGGAAACCTAAAGCCCAACGCGGTGGGAGCTCGTGGCGGCCGGTCAGATTGGTGTAGGCGGCTGTAACGTCAAACGGCTTCTCGTCCGGGAAAAGATAAAGCACGGCTTCGTTGCGTTCGGTTCGGATGACGGCGCTGGTCGGATCGCTCTCGCCTAAATCAAATACCGATCGCCCCGGATCATCAAGGAACAGCCCAATCGCGCTGGGCGGCAAATCGTCAGCGTTAGAGCAGTGAATCACAAAGGGCACCGACTGATACAGCGGGTCCCGCAACTCGTGATGAAAGGGCTCGTCTGTATTCCACATAAGGTAGCTGCGACCTCGTTTATCCAGGAATCCGGAGCGCTCGCCGAGACCATAGAAACGGTCTGCCGATCCAATGCTCCACCGGATCTCTACACCTTTCTCGCCACGCCAAAATCTCAGTTCGTTCAAGGCTCCGCCGCCAGCCGCATGAACCTGGAGACGTAGCTCGTCTCCAGAAGCCGAGAGACATGAACCACGGGCGGAGTGCAAGAAAAAATTGCCAGAATCCGGGCTTAGTTCAACACTGGCCTCGCGCGGCATACCGGCACTGTTTGCACCAATACCCCGTTGGCGTATTGGCGCGGCGTGAAAGTTACCAACCGGCACTGCGTAGGACTGCCCAAGTGCACCTGCCTCAACCGAGGTCACGCCGTGCGGCGTCATTTGTACGTGAATACGAAATACATTGGTTTCCGATACCGAAAACGCGCAATGAAAATCTTCGTGACACATTTCAAGCTCGGTAGAGGAAATAGTATGCTTCATGGAGCCCCTATGCACTCAGCTGCACTGTTCAGCTCTTCCCAAAACGACCGAGTCTACGCGTCTGTAGCTTTTGCAGCCGCAAGCGTCTGCTCGCCGGTCACCGCAGCAATCTCCTGGTCACTGAAAACCGCGTCGATATCAAGAATGATGATGAATCTGTCATTCTGCTTTCCAATACCACTAATGAAGCGAGTATTGATCTTAGTACCGATCTGAGGAGCTGGCTCAATATTTGACGGGTCAAGCGAAATGACTTCCTGCACCGAATCCGCAAGTGTACCTATTGTGACCGACTCATTTCCTACATTGACATTCATAACAATTATGGAGGTGTCAATTGTGCGTTCCGCTTCATCCATATCAAACTTAAGCCGTAGGTCGATAACCGGGATCACACTCCCACGTACGTTGATAACTCCGCGCATAAAGTCAAGCGTTCGGGGCACCTTGGTAATGTTGGTGTATTCAAGCACCTCCATAACCTTGGACACGGACACTGCATACTGTTCCTGTGCAAGCGTAAAGGTTAAGTACTGATTGAGGGCAACGTCGTTGTTCTCTTCCATAACATGCTCCTTGTTACTGTGGTAGGTTCCAGCCGCATTGGCCCTTACATGTTCTGCCCGGTGCGTAATTTAGCAAGCAGCCGTTCAGTTTCCCGTGACTGCAATCCCTCTTTTTCAGCAGTAGCCGCCACGCCCTCAAACTCTCCACTGCCGGACTCAACGAGGTAACGTTTGAGAGCGGCAAACTCTTGAGCGGAGAAATGCACCGCTCCAAGAACATGCTGCTCAAATGCCTCTGCGGCCAACGGGCACACAGCCTTAACTACCTCAAACATCGCCTCAGCATAGGCCCTAATCTCGGCTTGCGCATGGTGATCCATGCGTAGTTTCAAAAAGTGAAAAAGATTGTGGAGGTCTATCTGCCAGTACCACTCGGTATATAAGGAGAGCGGCAGGTTGATGCGACATAACTCTCGGGCGAGACCTTGCTCAATTCGCTCGTTATAGAGCTGGAAAGCAGCTTTTTGCTCCTCGAGTAATGCGTCGCGAACTGCCTGCGCCTGCTCCGGTGGAAGCGGCTGTTCGTCGCGGCCTTGTTTGTTATCCGTGCTCTGGGCGGCAAGGTTATCCAGACTCGGCACGAAAAACTCGTCTTTCATAATACTGTAGCGGCCGGATATCTCGTTCAGCTTGGCAGTGCGATGTCGCACCCATTGCCGAGCCACAAAAACTGGCATCTTGGTGTGGAAGGTCAGCACGACTTGCTCAAACGGGGAGGTGTGTGCGTTGCGGAGCAGATAGTGGATCAGACCACGATCCTCGCGATAACTCTTGGTGCCAGCACCGTAGGAGACACGTGCCGCCTGCACAATGCGGTCGTCAGACCCCATATAATCCACAAGACGAATAAACCCTTTGTCGAGTACCGGAATTTCTTTATCAAGCAGCTGCTCAGCCTCAGGCCTGGTGCAATGCGCCATAATCCATCCTTGTTTTATTTTTGGGAGCAGGCCGCAGGCGTACCCCCATGTATTTTTTATAGTAGCATGTGCCAAATGAAAGGTCGACATTCGAACGAGGCTTTGTCAAACCGAATGTAAAAGTCTCCGCTAGACTCATCCTCATGGACTGTGTTCCCCACGATTCTGTGTATATTATAGGCATTATGAACATGCAACGTTTCTTTGGCAAAACACCCTTGAGTCTGCAACGCACAGCACGACGAGTGACGTCGCTGCTTGTGCTCGTGTCGCTGTCTGCTCTCGTCACGCCTGGTGTGACGCAGGCTCAAGACCTCTCCCCGACCGAGCAGCAGGTTGAACTTGTTTCGCGCGAAGCTGAAAACGGCGACTATGAGTTCTATGCGGTGAACAACCATGTTATTCCAGTCTGGCTCAACGTAGCGTTTCCCGAGCTCATTAATATGGAGGCATCGGTCGATCTACCCTACAACGGCCTCATAGAGGCCGACGGTGAGGAGACCTTTCTCTTCCGGTTACACAGCTCCGGACAGGGGCGACGACGAGGCTACAGTGTCCGCTACCGCTATGCTCGGGGTGACCCGCGGACCGTAGTTCATGACGACAGTTATATCTATCTTTTACCGTTTGCCCATGGCGAAAAGTATCGAGTGACACAAGGATACCACGGCGCTTTTACGCACCATGGTGAAAACACCTACGCCGTTGATTTCGACATGGTGACAGGTACTCCGGTACACGCCGCACGCGCTGGCGTTGTGATAGAGGTAAAACAGGACTCTACCCGTGGTGGCCCGAGCGCCCGTTACTCATCTGACGCCAACTACGTACTCATCATGCATTCCGACGGGAGCTTTGGGAACTATGTCCATCTCCGCCCAAACGGCGCTGCGGTACAAGTTGGCGACAAGATTTATGCCGGTGATTTAGTAGGATACAGCGGGGATACCGGGCAGTCTTCCGGGCCACATCTTCACTTTGATGTTCGAGTACCCCAGCGCGACGGTCGTATGCAATCAATTCCCACCCAATTCCTTAACCACGAACAGCGTGAGGTCAGTCTTGAAGAGTCCGCCTTTTACTACGCATATCATCCCGGCAAGCCAGAGTTCGAGGTAGTACTCGGAAATGAACTCCGCGCCAGCGACTTTGCAGATTATGAAGCATCAATTGCCAGCAGCGATCGTATTGAGTTCAGGACCGAGGATGTAGACCTCACCTACGTCTTGTATATTGCAAACGGCTTTGATGAGGCTATGGAACTGGAGATCGATATTCGAATGAGAGGTGTGCGTAGTGACGAAGAGTTACCCATAGCGATAACGCTTGAGCCGCGCACCGAGCGCTTTCTTACCTTGCTCCGGGCGGTGCCAGGTGCCACCCAGTTGCAGTTTGCACCAAGCGTTCGTTACAGTCCGGTACGGTAGACATACACCGGGGAGAACATAGCAGGCAGTTTTTTTGGGGGCCGCCGCCATCCACTGACCGTTCGCCTCATCTTCTTACTTAAAGTGCGTTGATGAGTTCAACGAGTCGTTCGACCACAGGCGATGGGTCGGTACGTGGATACGTCGTCACCCCGTCGGACTCAGCTTCCTTCCGCACCGTTGCTTCATCGGTTATCAGGCCGCACAGTTCGACTGGATTAGATTTAAGCCGTGAGTAGGCCTTTTCTCCGGAAGCAATCTCAAAGGTGACAGGCCAGTCCGCCCGCAAACCTTCAACAATGACAATATCGTAACCAACAAACAGGTGGCGAAACCCATCCTCAGAAACCTCTATCGTATCCAAGAAAAGAGCGGTCTCTTCGGGGCCCCGCAGCAGAACTTGCTCAGCGCCAGCCTTGCGCATGCGGGCACTATCGGTTCCGGGGGTGTCAAGCCGTATATCATGATGCGTAAACTTTGCCGCTCCCACTCGGTACCCGCGTTTGCTCAACTCGGCAATTACTTTGAGTACCAGCGTAGTCTTTCCGCAACCGGACCATCCAATAAAGGCTGTTATCAACATACGCTTTGACCCTACACCCTTAGCTCGGTTATGGGCAAGCGACCCACCCAATCAATCATGTAGCTACTCGGCACGAACACCTACAGCCGAAATACTATCGCCTTGAGCAATGAGGTCTACAACATCTTCACCCCGAATAACTTTGCCGAACACGGTATGTTTTCCGTTTAAATGCGGCTGAGGGGCATGCGTGATGAAAAACTGACTCCCGTTGGTGTTAGGCCCGGCATTTGCCATGGAAAGCACCTTCGCGTCATGCTTCAAGGGGTTGCCCTTTGTCTCATCTTCAAAGGTGTATCCGGGACCGCCACGACCAGTGCCGGTGGGGTCACCGCATTGAATCATGAAGTCTGGGATAACGCGGTGAAAGACAACGCCGTCGTAAAACGACTGTTCGGCAAGGAAGACAAAGTTGTTCACTGTCTTAGGGGCGTGTTCGGGAAAAAGTTGAAGTTCAATTTCACCCTTGTTGGTGGTGAGCGTGACAAAATACTTTTTTGCCGTATCTATGCTCATGTCGGGAGGGGTCTGCCATTGCTGTGCACTCATAGTTGTTCTACTCCTTTTGTTTGTGATACGAAAACTCCCGCCAGTATACATCAAGCCGAGGCTACGGGCCAAGCGCAATGGAATCTAACGTCCCCAACCAAGAAACCGGCGAATCTTGGACCGAATTGAGAAGCCCGATAGCGAGCCCTTGTTGCCCGATGCGGCTGCTTGCACCTTGGTTATCATTGCTTTACGGGACTCTGTAGAATCTTTATCAGGTTGCGGAGCGCGTTGCTCAGGCGCCCCGGAGAAGCGGTTCACCGAGTGTTGCTCGCCCACTATCAAGAGCACGTCTTCTGGTTGAAATAGGTAGTCTGGCCCAAAGAAACCAAAATGGTCCCCGTCATGTGAACGAATTGCAATAACATTGATCTCGGCCTCACGCCGGAGATTGGCCTCAACAACGGTTTTACTATGGTACTTGGACGGCACCTCTACCTCCGCCATTGCCAATCCACTGCCTATGGGGAAGTAGTTGAACAAGGTGGAGGAGATCAAGGTCGGGGTAATGCGGCGCGCCGCCTCTTTATTGGGAAAAACAATCTGTGTCGCCCCTACCAGTTCAAGAATCTCCCCATGTTCGTCGGTCTCGGCAGTAGCAACTATGTGCCGCACGCCGTGTTTTTTGAGGTAGTTCGTTACCAGGATTGATACCTCTATCTTGTCCACCAAATCAATAATCACGCCGTCGATTGTGGCCGGAACAATCTTGGAGATAGCCTCTTCCTTGAGTGCGTCGGCAACATAGGCCGCCTCAACTCGGTTCTTGTACTGCTCTATGAGTTCTTCGTCCTTGTCAATAATGAGGATCTCGACATCGGTGAGCAGCATCTCCTCCAGAACACGGCGTCCGAAATTTCCAAGCCCAATTAATCCAAACTGCTTTTTCATAGGTGCATTCCTTCTGCCGGACCTTTTGTTAAATCTTCTGCCACACCAAGACCGACAACGCCGCCGGTGTACTTAACCAAGAAGTATATCTCCCTCCGGAAAGTCATAGAGCCGTCGCGAGGGCGGACGAAACTGCGGTGC
>JAIVHN010000325.1 GCA_020201015.1 Spirochaeta sp.
CACCATCGCCGCCTGTGTCATAGTTCCCTAAAGCGTTAATAACCGCCGGATGCTCTACAAAGAAGTCGTTACCGCTTTGACCGTCAAGGCCGTAGCCATCTCGATGGATTTCGTTCACCAGATCAACAAAGTTGATAGTCATCGTATCGAGTTTCTGCAACTCTTCGCGAACATCACCATCACGAAGCTCCTGAAGTCCAAATAGCTTGCCGCCTCGAAAATCGGCCGTCTCATCACTATGAGACCAGCGTACCCGTGAAAAGCCCTCGTTGGCCGGTTCTGCTTCAAGTTCAAAAGGACGTGCAACTCCACCTTGGACGATATGAAAACCGGATGTGTGGATATTGAACTCGTCAGGGTCACGCGTATCGGTAGTAATGTTGATGAGCTTCGAAAGATCCTCCACTAAGACATCCCGCCGATCAAGCAGGTCGTTAGGGTTGTCGCCAGCGGCCTCGGACTTAACTATTTCCACGTTCGTGTCTGCAATGTCCTGAATGAGCACATTGATGTCGCGTACCGTTGCCCGGATGTCGTCATCGAGCATTTCACGAAGTTCATGCAGCGATCTACTACGCTGGTGAATGCCTTCTATGAGGGCTTCACCATTGCGCACAACTGCGGCTCTCGAGGCACCCTGCTCCGGTAGCATTGCCAGCTCTTGCCAACCATCCCAAAACTGGTCCATAAGTGACCGCACTGAGAGGTCGGTGGGCTCGTTGTACACCTGTTCAAGCATCATCACGTACTTGTCACGGCTTTCCCAATACCCTTCGCCGTTTGCCTGCGAAACAATACGCCCCTCAAGAATCATGTCCTTTAGTCGTTCGACCGTAGCCACCTGCACTCCCTGCCCTACCTGACCAGGTCGTTCGGCACGATTCAGCTGTGGCCGATAAATTGGGTGAGTAGCCTCCATCTGCACACGCTGCCGGCTATAACCCTGAACCGAGGCGTTGCTGAGGTTGTGGCCCGCTGTCGTCAGTGCTCGATTATGTGGCGCTTGCCAATTTCTATGCCGGAAAAGGTAGACTGCATTGTGTTCCCCTACAGTTGATGATCCAGAACAAGGGCGCGACGATCGGCACTAGCAGCACTGCCGTTGCGCGAATAGTGCTTGCCTTTGTGGCTTGGAAAAAGCTCTTCTAAGAAAGCTTGGGTTGTTTCGGCAGCAGCGTTAACGTAGGACTGGAGCCCATAGGTCGCCGACTGCACTGTCATTACTGCAATTTTCAGCTGCCGGTAGAGCTCGGTTAGTTCAGTCCGGTCGGCAAACGGAGCAAGTTGCAAAATGTCTAGCAGGGCCACCCCGCCGTCGCCTGCGGAGTCTGAGAGCTCTTCAGACTCGGAAACCTCGGCGAACTCGCATAGACAGTCACGCCGCATCTCCTCGGCATCAATAACTCTGGAGCTCCAGTAGTCAAGCTCGTAGAGTTTTGTCTCCAAATGTGACCAGTTGCGTTCCATGACGGCATTGCGGATAAGGCGCTCGGCTTCTGCTACCCGATCAAGGGCTTCGATCTCGGCGCGGAGAGTCTTTTTGAGTGGTTCAACGGATAGTTTCATCTACGTCCTCCATGGTGGCCGTTTGTAGTACCGGCCGTCTTTGTTATTGTCGGCGCCAAACCCGGCGCTATTAAGACGTTTCGGCGATGACACATGCCGGTTGTTACGTGTATACTTCGGCTCGCAGAGGAAAGTATAAATGTTCCGATTCTCAACAAGCACATCTCACCGGTGTCTCATACAAGCATTCAGTTTCCTGTTGATCTCGACTCTACTCTTGATTATTACACCCTGTGCAACCGCACAAGCCGCTCCATTCGACGGCCGGAACCTTTACAATGATCCGGTAGACGATATTGTAGAGAGCATTCTGGGTGAACTCAGTTCCGAGGAGATGGTAGGACAGGTATTCCTCCTTGGGTGGCAGGGTGAAGCCCCCAGCTCCACGATAATGAACTGGATCCGACAGAGGAATATTGGCGGTGTTAAAATTTTCGGCTGGAACGCTGGTCATATACCGACCTTAGTCAACTCCATTCGAACAATGCAGACGGCAGCCTTAGCACGTAACGGGATCCCGTTGTTCACCGCCACCGACCAAGAGGGTGGTTGGGTTCGACACGTGCGCGGTAACACCGCAATCACTCCCGGCAACATGGCAATTGGCGCCGGTGGGCTGCCACAAGACGCGTACCTGAGCGGATACCACATTGGCAAAGAGCTTAATGCGCTTGGCATAAACATGAATTTCGCACCCACGGTCGACTTGTACACCAATCCAGAGGCAATGGTTATTGGTCCGCGTGCTTTTTCGGATGACCCTGTTCAGGCTGGCATATTGGGAGCCGCCTTTGCGCGCGGACTCTCGGCAACCGGGGTGCTTGCAACCGCCAAGCATTTCCCTGGACACGGCAATGCGGACGGTGATTCACACGGGGTTCTCCCAGTACTAAAT
>JAIVHN010000227.1 GCA_020201015.1 Spirochaeta sp.
GCGGAGTGATGTTGTGTTCAGTGTTGTACGCCAACTGCCGCGCGCGACGGCGATCGGTTTCGTCAATGGCGGTACGCATGGCATCGGAAACTCGATCCGCGTACATGATGACCTCACCGTTAACGTTACGCGCCGCCCGACCAATTATTTGAATTAACGAAACAGCGGACCGGAGAAATCCTATCTTGTCTGCATCCAATATTGCAACCAGCGAAACTTCAGGCAAATCAATTCCTTCGCGAAGTAAATTGATTCCGACGAGAACGTCGTACAATCCGGTTCGGAGATCCGTGAGCAGCTCAACACGCTCAATGGTTTCGATTTCGGAATGAAGGTATCTTACCTTGAGGCCCAAGCTGGCAAGAAAGTCGGTAAGGTCCTCGGCCATTTTTTTTGTCAAAGTAGTCACCAAAATGCGCTCGTTCTTCTCCACTCGCTTTCGGATTTCAGCGTAGAGATTTTCAATTTGGCCTTCGGTGGGCCGCACAGTCAGTTTGGGGTCAAGCAACCCCGTCGGACGAATGATCTGCTCGACCACCTGCGCGGAGCGGCGCACCTCGTCCTCAGTTGGAGTGGCTGAGACAAAAATACATCGGTCCAGAAGACCCTCAAACTCGTCAATAAAGAGCGGCCTATTGTCCAGGGCTGAAGGTAAGCGAAACCCATACTCAACCAGAGATGTCTTACGGGCCCGGTCACCGGAATACATTCCACGCACTTGTGGCAATGTCACATGGGACTCATCAACAAAGGTGAGAAAGTGTTCAGGAAAATAGTCAATCAAGACGGCTGGCCGCTCGCCCTCGGCTCTGCCACTGAGTTGCCGAGAATAGTTTTCAATTCCGGGACAATAACCCATTTCTTGGAGCATCTCGATGTCGTACTCGGTGCGACTCTTCAGTCGCTGTGCCTCTACCAGTTTCCGGGCCTGTACCAAAGCCTCATACCGGCTATCAAGCTCGGCACGAATCTGACTCACTGCCCCTCGTACCTGATCCTCCGGAAGCACAAAGTGTTTAGCCGGGTACACCAGCAGCATTTCCAACTCCTCAAGCACCTCACCGGTTAAGGGATTGATCTTGCGGATTCGTGTCACACTTTCCCAGTCCAGCTCTATCCGGTATGCATGCTCAAGATAGGCAGGTTGTATCTCCAAGACGTCGCCTCGGAGGCGAAAGCTACCGCGCTGCAGCACAGCGTCGTTACGACCATACTGCAAAGCGACCAGCCGTAGCCGCACTTCGCTAAGATCCACCTCAGCTCCAACATCGAAACGGACCCGCATTTCACGATACATACTCGGACTACCAAGCCCGTATATGCAGGATACCGTTGCAACAACAATGACGTCGCTACGCTCAAGTAGGTTTGTGGTTGCCGACAAGCGCAGGCGATCAATTTCCTCGTTTATCGAAGCATCCTTTTCAATGTACAGATCCCGAGAGGCAACATAAGCCTCCGGCTGATAATAGTCGTAGTAAGAGACAAAGTACTCAACCGCATTGTTCGGAAAAAATTCCGAGAACTCCCGGTACAACTGAGCGGCAAGCGTCTTGTTATGAGACACAACCAAGGTCGGAAGCTGCATAGCTTCAATAACCTTTGCCATCGTAAAGGTTTTTCCGGATCCGGTTACACCCTTGAGTGTCTGGAACCTGGCTTGGTCACGAGCGCCCTGCACAAGTTTCACAATGGCTTCCGGCTGATCACCAGATGGACTATAACTTGATACAACTTCGAAGGGTTTCACAACACGTCAGCCTTTATTCTTTCTACCAGTTTTGCACGTAGATGCTAACCGGGCGCCAGCAGAGGGTCAACAGGGCGCCTTTTACCTTACCGTGGCTGCAAGCTGACCGTTGCAGCCGCCATACACAAGTGCTCCCGGGCAGGTGCTGCTCCACCCGATCACATACCTACCGGTCGTCTCTGCTGCCTACCGGTCGTCTCTGCTGCCTACCGGTCGTCTCGGCGAAGCTGAATTGCCTCCATAATTGCAGAGCTGTTCACCATATCCTCGCCGTCTAAATCTGCAATGGTACGCGCAACCCGCAAGACTGCGTCCACTGCCCGCGATGAAAGACCAAGCTTTGGTACCGCCGAGTGTAGGATTTTATCAGCTGTTGAGTTGGCGTTAACAAAGCGGCGCAACATGGCTCCTGGCACCCTGCCGTTCCTCTCAAACGCACAGCCCTGGTGACGGAGCCTTTGAATTGCAACGGCGGCATGCACTCGTGCCGACATCTCCTCCGAACTACTCTCATGCGCAACCCCGAACGTGCTCTTCACACTGCTGCTCTCATGCGCACCATGGCAGACAATTTCGCTGGCTTCGGCAGCGTCACTCTCCTCAGTTTGCCATACTCTAATCTCTACTCTATCCAGTAATGCCGCGCCGAGTTTTTTTCGATAATTGTGAATCTCAGAAAGGCTGCACATGCAGCGCCGACCACGAGCTCCGTAGTTACCACAAGGACACGCGTTCGCAGTCATTATTAGCTGAATATCCGCCGGGTACCAGTACCGTCTTTCAGCGCGGATAAGCCGCACCATACCCTTTTCAAGCGGCTCTCGAAGGCCTTGGAGTACACTGCGTCGAAACTCAGGCGCCTCATCAAGAATCAGAATACCGTTGTGTGCCAGAGATAACTCCCCCGGAGAAAGATACCGCCCACCCCCAATTACCCCTTCGGGCGATGCAGTATGGTGGGGAGCTCGAACCGGCGGTCTGCGGCCGTCCTGCACTTCCTGTTGGAAAAGTCCGGCGGTTGAGTATATGCGTGCTACCTCCACGGCCTGCTCATGACTCAAGTCGGGACAAAGCCCTGACAGCCGTTCCGCAGCCATAGTTTTACCGCACCCGGGAGGCCCCGAAAGCAACAGGTTGTGTCTTCCGGCCGCCGCAATTTCGCATGCCCGCTTGAGAAGCGGTCTCCCGCGCATATCCCGATAGTTTGGAATGATCTCGGAGACATCGTAGCGTAGCATTGGAGGCGAGCTGCGGGCTCTTTCTGTCTTGGTTCCTGTACGGATCTCTGCGTCGGTTTCAAAGTTAGGATCGGAACTGTTTTCCAGAAAAGCATACCGCAAATCGCGAAGATGGGAGATGGCGGCAATGCGTCCTTTGCCAAAGGCTTGTGCTTCGCGGAATCCCTCACGCGCCACCGTAAAGTGAACTATCCCGTTGCGATACGCCACCGCCACCGCTGACAGAACGCCGCGAGCAGGTCGTACTCTCCCGTCAAGTAATAGCTCCCCAATAGCAAGTGTCGCACCCTCGGGTGCACTTGGAATCTGCCCGGATCGACACAAGAGCGCTACAGCGATTGCAAGATCAAAGCCCGCTCCAAACTTAGGAACATCTGCGGGAGACAAGTTTATCAGTATCTTCAACGGCGGGTAGAGAAAGCCGCTGTTCGCAACCGCTACCCGAATACGCTCTCGTGCCTCGCGAACCGCAGCACCGGGAAGTCCAACAATCTCGGTTCCCGGGAGTCCATGCCGGAGATCGACCTCAACCGACACCAACTCACCGTCAAACCCCAGCGGGACAAAACTTAGTACATTCATACAGCCTCCAACTTACTACTACATCCGAAATGGAGCTGCTGCTTCGTCACATACTAATATTTCACCCTAATTTTTCGCTGCAATTGCAATCTGAACAAGCTCATCGCACCGCTCGTTTGATGGGTCGCCGGAGTGCCCACGAACCCAAGACCAACGTGGCTTGAGTTCGAGCTGCAGTGCCCTAAGCAAGCGCCATAGTTCCTGATTTTTAACCGGCTTCTTAGCACTGGTTTTCCACCCATTGCGTTCCCAAGCATCTATCCAGGAGCTAATTCCTTGCTGAACGTAACGACTATCTGTGTGCACTTCTACCTCCGGCATCTGAGGCTCCTGCATCTGAGGGCTATTTCCTGGAGCTGAAGCTTCAAGAGTTGTACGAATGAAAGCAAGCGCTTTAATAACAGCGGTAAGTTCCATTCGATTATTGGTTGTTTCAGGCTCGTAGCCGGAGCCTTCGACCGTGCCGGAACTTAGCTCGACCACATATGCCCAAGCACCCGGTCCTGGATTACCGTGACACCCACCATCGGTGTGTACGCGTACACGGTCCTTGAATTCCACATCTTCCATCATTTCCCTCATGGTGGAGTTATACAACGAGCTTTGGCCAGTTGTATAGAACTTCTATAATTCGGTGGCAAACCCATAAACCGTGGAGTAGTCAAAGGGCGTTGTAAGCTGACACCTTTATTTAATATACATTAAACAATGACAACAACAGATTTGTAAATTATCTTGACAGACAAAACGATATATAGTTACTATTTCCAGATACTCAATTTTAATGTACTGTGGTGGAGCAAATATGAATTATAAATCGAGTGCGATTACCCCCCAACTTCAAGTTGCGGGTCGAGCAGGGCTTATCCTAAAACACGAGGCCGTCATACTCCGAGCGCCACTGATAAAGGATGAAAAATCCCCGATCGGTCGTGACTTCCGGATAGTATCAATTAACGACTTTCCAGAGGCTGGGTACCTGAGTCCTCCGGAACGAAGCATCAGGGTGCGAAACATGCTTGATAAAGCAGAGAAATACCGCTTGGAACCTCACGACCTCCTGTTAACAATAGTCGGAACCATTGGTAAGACAGCAATAATACCCGAAAATATGGACACACCGTGGATTCCGAGCAGTAACATGCTCATAATCCGGTTTCGGGACGACAAGTGGGAGAAAGCCATAACGTTCCTTGCGTTCTTAAAATCTAACTTCGGCACTCGACTGTTGGACACTCTCACCCATGGTCGAACGATACCAATAGTTTCAAAAAAAGAGTTTAGTACAACGATTATCCCGGCTTTCGACGACGACCTGATCGAAAAGGCTATATCAGTATTTGAACAGGAGATCACAATAGCGCAAGATCGGCAACAGCTTGCAGATGAAATCGCCGCGGTTCGGTCAGCTTTTCTTGAGTAGAGGTTCTTGCCGAATTCACTACTCGGCTGCGGAGTTAACTGCTCAGAGAGCTTGTTTGGCTTAGCGCCTGTAGGTCGGGAACAGGTATGTCGTCTTTCGGTAGAATCTTGCTACAAAAAGGATAAATGAGTTCAGGGTTGTCGACAAGGTGAAGCTTCTGTTGTCGAGTCAGAGATTTCAATAGACTCTCTACGCGCTGAGCGGTACCTCGCCCTGATGCAACGAACCAACACCCAACCATTACTACTGGTCGTCTGGATTTCGTATACCGGGCGCCCAATCTGCCCGATGCGTGTTGACGAAATCGTCTCTCAAGATTCGAAGTGACGCCGCAATACAATGCTCCGTCCCTGACCTGCAGGAAGTAAACCCAGTACCGCGGCAGGTCAGCGTGCCTGGGTGGCGGAGAACCCTCCATAGAACTCGGCATTGGCTCTCCCATTATCCAGTATGCACTTGTATTGCATCTAGCTTTGCTCGCTCTACTACAGCTTGAATGCTCGGAGATTCATGACGTAAACCAAGTAAAGCGTAGCCCGAAAGAGCCCGGAACTTGATTGGAAGAAACAAGCTCTGCCCGGTTGAGAATGTTGCCTCCCCGGAAAATCCAATCAGGCGCCTATGCTCACCTAAAGGTCCGCGCAGCAGAGCCACCAGTCTTTGATTTATCACCTTAGTTCTAAACTCGGACGATTCAGGTATGACAAACGCCTCGGTATCTTCACCCGGTATACCGAGAGAGTGCTGAATATGAAGCTCGTCTTCATACGGTAAAAGCAAAGCCCCAAACTGGGCTCGCCAGATACGTGTAAACTCAATGAGCGACTTAACCATACCACTATCGGAGTTGCGAAACCCCGCGGCGTGGAGGTCATAAATGACCCCATTTTCATTTATAAGAACGCTGGCACGCTTCTTGGAACCAGATCCAGCCGAATTGTCACGGGATTCTTTTGGCTCGCTGCGAGCGCCTTCCAGCAGGTCTAACCCAAGATCCCGACCATCAAACAATGATTCTATTCCTGCTAGACCATCACCATCACTCGCACTAGCCGAATCATCTTCGGCTGTACTGTTGATAATCGAATCAACCAACTCTTGAATTTCCGGCTCGGTCTTGAACTTACTCTCATACATCGCAACATCAATGCGGGGTACGCCGTCTTCGTGTTCTACTCTGACCCCGACATGCGCCCCAGCTGCCTGTACAATGGATAGGAAATGATCAATCGTGATAAGGTCGCAGTCAGCAAT
>JAIVHN010000175.1 GCA_020201015.1 Spirochaeta sp.
TCCAGAATTCCAGCTGCCTCGGGGTTGTGTTTCACAGCATCCAGTAGTACCGCATAGCCCTCGGAAAGCTCCGACACAAATTGATGTGTGTAGACCGCTGCAGCAATTGCGTACAGGGTCTCCTCGGCAGAAAGCCCGTGGGTAGTGAACAGTTCGGTAATAGGGTTTCGCGGCAGAATTGCCACCGCATTGAGTTCACGGCTCAGTCGTTGGGCAGACTCACTTGCGGGCGGGTCGATGTAGAAACTCAGCACCAGTGTACCATCGGCAAAGGGCTCGACATATCGTCTTTTGACCGGGATCTCAAGCCGCCGGAAAAGGTAGCTGTAGCCGGTCAAGGTTTGCTGGAGGGCACCGCGATGTAGGCCAACCATAACTCGTAGCTCATTACTATCGGGCTTTGCCGAGATCGAGGTAACCGGTGTAAGACGCTTGTGAAGTCGGAGCCAGACCTTGCGGTAACGTTCAATGGTGTCACCAGCAGAACGCGCCAAAAAGGACTGAGGTGCGTTCTCTAAAAAGTTGAGGTCGTCCGGATCACCATCGGCACCAAGTTCCAACGCGGGGCTGGTCGCCGCTTGGTCGCGATCCTTGTCTGCGTAGTGGGCCGTTGTGCAAATATAGAACCGGAGCGCAACTCCGCGTGAAGTCAGTCTGGTGGAGTAACTCTCAATGCGGAAACCTTGATACCGTTCCTCAATGCGCGTCTCGACTTCTAAGATGCGATCTTTACGGTCCTCAACAATGTATATTGCCTTGTCACTCTGCTCATTAATGACCTGGACTGCCACGCCTTCGCCGCCATGTTTGGCAACAACCTCGGCAGCACCTAAGGTCAGAATATGGCGACTCATATCTTCAATGCCGGTGGTCTGGAAGTAGTAGTTGTCAATTCCCAACTCGCGAACAAACCAGCCAATTTGCTTGCGCGCCGTATCAGGTTCAAGTGCATGGGTATTGAGCAGAAAGGCCTCTATGTTTTTCAACTGCTCAAGGCTCAGCGGCCCATTGTCGGCAATCTCCTCTAAGGTCGGCATTGTTTACTCCCGGTTCTCCAGTACATGCGGATCTGGTATTTTATTATTGGTCTCCTTGCGGTTACCGTCGCTGAAAGTATAACGCGGCTTAGGATATACGGGTTGCAAAAACCGACACGGGCGAGCAAAATTGGATCAGCGGATCATCGGATCAGCAGATTAGCGCACAATTGGATAATAGAGGAGTGAAAAATGAGACAGATGGTTTACAGGGAGTCGGTTGTCAAGACCGGGATCGGCTTCGGCTCGGCGCTGGCTATGGTTATTAGTTTCTCGGTCAATCAAAGTATTCTCTGGGCCATGGTGCATGGCGTGCTCGGGTGGGTCTACGTAGTCTACCGGGCGCTTGTTGGTGGGTATTAAGAACTACGCGACTAAGTGACTGAGCGGCTGAGCAAGGGGCGCCGTTCGTGCGCGCCTTAGATGTGTCTGAACGGATTCAGGAGCAGGCTGTTGAACCGATGGGAGATGATCCCTTGAACCCACTTCATTTG
>JAIVHN010000326.1:0-1527 GCA_020201015.1 Spirochaeta sp.
CTTTTGGCGGCCGGAGCCTCGGACTACATTGCGGTGCCAGCGGCCGACTGCTATGCGGCAGGACTCTCGGCCTACCCGGGCCTTGTTATCCCGGTCCTTGACGCAAGAAAACATCGCTGGTATGGCGCCTTGTATCACAAAGCGAAGCGGCTAAGCAGTTACCTTGATCTTGCAACCGAGGATCTAGTTGCCCTCATTGCAAGCTACCATGAGTCCGCTGCTCCACCACTTATAACCGGACCGGATGCGGGTTTATTTTGTGAGCAAGCTTCAGCGCAAGCATTAGATCTCGCGCATAGTTACCATCTGGATTCCCGTCACCTTGAAGGGATTGCGCCGACTCTGGCAACGGTCGGTCGTCAGCGGCACATGGCAGGCAACCGAACGCCGGAAGACGCGGGACCTGACTATCTGAGGATGAGTGAGGCCGAGATAGGAATCCGACGTAGCAGCCGGAACGAAAACGACTTCAAGACTTGAAAAGGTCCCCAAGATCGCCCATGCGTGTGGGATCGGTTTCGGCGGCAGCTTTGTTCTCACGCTGTATTGCGTCATAGACTTCTTGCCTATAAACCTTAACGTCGGATGGGGCATCTATACCAATTTTGACATGCTCACCCTTGATCTCAATTACCGAGATCTCGATACTGTCACCAATGAGAATTTTCTCGTTGAGTTTACGTGCAAGTATCAGCATGCGTTATCCTGGGTGCTGTCGGCTTCACCTATGATGCGGTGGCGAGTCTTCCAAGTTGAGTTAAGATGTATGGATTGCCGCCCAAGGCCATCACGACGATTAATGATGAGCGGCCCTTGAAGATTAGCCGTCATCTCGCGCACGTCTTCAGGAACTGTCACAATTGCAAATACCAAAATATCGTCTGGATCGGGGGATCCAATCTCCTCAATATCAGAGTCCGGCACCTCAAGCACGTAGTCCGAACGAAATAGGTACGGATTAATAAGCAAAAATGAGATATCAACATCACGCAAGCTCTGTAACCAATAGAACGGATGCTGCGTTGCGTCGAGTAATGCAAACTCGGTATGTTTTTCAAAACCAAATAGACCGTTGGCGAAGCGTATAAGTTGTTTGTCATCAATGTCGCAACTTCCATGTGCCTTACTCTGGATCCGTAGCATGTTTCCCTACCTATCTCAAGAAGTCAAGCAATGTGGGCTGAAGCACACGTGAAGCAGCCGACAGTGCGGCCCGATGAGTATGTTCAAGCATTCTGAGGTCTGTAACTGCCTCGGCCAAGTCTATATCTAGTTCATTTGACTCTCGGCGGGCTACCTCCGGTATGTCGTACTGCTCGGTGCGCTGATATATAAATTCTAAACGCTGTGATTGCGCGCCGAGATCACCAAGCCGCGACAGCATTGTATTCAGTCCAGAGTCTACACCGCCGAGTGCGGCGCCGCCGACAGCCTCCTGGTCACCGGCAAATAACGCGTCGCGCAACGAGATAACTACATCAAACATCGAGCCACCAAAATGGTCAGCCGACGGCGCGATATTGGCGG
>JAIVHN010000326.1:1536-2887 GCA_020201015.1 Spirochaeta sp.
GTGCGATATTGGCAGGCGGACGTTGTGTGCCGTCGCTAACAACACCAAGATCTTGCAACACCGTCCCGGTCGAGTCTTCCAACCAGAGCTGGTGTGGAGTCGTTGTTTCCAACGAAAGCGAGTTCTGCACTGGGTCGAGTCGAGCTCGCAGAGAAAGCCCTGAGTCGTTAATTTTTCCTATGACCGCGCCGATGGTATCCCCTTCGGTGAGGTTTATCTCACGACCGTTTATTCGAACGACACTGTCCTGTTGCACCTGATAGCCGCCCGCATCTACGGTAGAGATCAATGTCTGGTTCTCCGCCCAAAAGACCTCGTTACCGGGAAAGTTGAGTTGCATGTGCGAGTTTTCAGATACCTCGGTGGTCTTCACGTTGATATCACCGACGTACTCGACAGCGGTAATGTGCGCTCCCTGGGCACCAGGTACATTGCCCTCAACGATGCGAAAGGGCTCGGTCCGGGTTCGTGTTCCCCCAAATACCATGCTTCCATCACCGTTCTTAGAGTTACCAAGACTTACAAATTCCTTTAGCAGCTCATCAACCTCGCTAGCCATGGCGCGCATATCATCCGGCGTGTATGTTCCATTGGCGCCCTGAACCGCAATCTCGCGAATGCGCTGTAGCATATCTACACCCTGACGCACCTGCCCCTCGGTGTAACGATGGTTGCTCTGAGCAAACTCAATATTTTTGCTGTATCGCTCAAGCCGAGTTCGAAACGACTTGAAGCGGGTTCCATGAGCAGCAGCTATGGGGTCGTCGCGTAAAGACTGCACCTTACTTTGGGTGCCAATCTGGTCACGGGTGCGAGCCATTTCGTATTCACGTCGTCTCATATGAAACTGCATGTTTTCATGCGTCAGATTATTACTTATGCGTTGCATCGGTTATTAGACTCCCATCCTGTTGATAATGACGTCGAGCATTTGGTCGACCTGGGCGATAAAGCGCGCCGCCGCATTGTATCCATGCTGGAAGCGAATCATGTCGGCTAGTTCCTCGTCGATATTCACACCACTGATCGACTCCCGCATTTCCCGCAGGTCTTTCATGATGAGCTGCTGTGTTTCAAGTGCAATTCGGGCCTCTTTTCCCTTAAGCCCGATCTCGGCGACGCTGTCGGCAAAGTAGTCGTCAAAGGTAGCAGTTCGTCCAACCATGACCGGGTTGTTACGTAATGAGGCAACCTCACGGGCCGCCATGCCATTGCCAGCCTCCCCCGGACGCCCGGCCTCTCCGAACGAAGCCGCTACTTTCGTTGGATCACGCCGGAGGGTTTCGGTCACCTCGATCCAGGAGGACGGTCGTGCAAGCGGAGCCACGGAAAAATCGGCATCGGCCCGCAA
>JAIVHN010000228.1 GCA_020201015.1 Spirochaeta sp.
TAAAACCACGGGAGACGGACACCCTCTTGAGCATTGCAGCACGATTTTCGCTTCCCTACTCCGCTATTGCCTCGCTCAACCGGACCCTGAATCACTTCGGCTCCACCATGCAGAGGGAAGAACGTCGTAGACACGAGCAACACGAGGCATGAACTGAGTCGTACTATCGGGCGATAACGTCTGTATTCCATTCTCTACCTACCGGTTCTCGGAAGCAACTGCATTGGGTCGCGTGCGACTCCATTCATTCTGATCTCAAAGTGAAGATGAACCCCGGTCGAGAGCCCGGAGTTGCCGACCTTGCCAATCACCGCGCCTGATCGTACCTGCTCATCTAAATCTACCACGATGCTGCCAAGATGCCCATAGAGAGATTCGTACCCGGTCCCATGATCTAGTAAAACATACCGGCCGTATATCGTGTCGTAGCCTGTCTCCGTAACGCGGCCCGAACGGGTCGCATGAACGTTTGCTCCCATAGGTGCTACTAAGTCTACACCATTGTGAAAGCTCCTGGCACCAGTAAACGGACTTCGCCGGAAGCCATAAGTAGAAGATACACGAAACTCAAGCAGCGGGCTACGAAAGAGTGCGCGCAGAAAAGCCAAACGTTCCTCAGAGCTGAAGTCCTCTCCCGGTTGGAAACGGAAAGAAACCGGAGAGCCTGCTACATCTATCTGAACCGGAATTGCGTTTGCACTCGGCCGCTGCACCAACATGGACTCCAGATCCGACTCGGGTGTGGCCGGTACAAAAAGACCGGGCATGCTAGGAACTAACAGATAGTTACGGGTGTGTGGAATTTCGGGTGAGTCCAGCCGGTTGAGCGAGGCAATAGCGGAGTAGGGAAGCGAAAATCGTGCTGCAATGCTCAAGAGGGTGTCCGTCTCCCGTGGTTTTACCTGGTAGACCATTAAAGGCGGTTGCCCTTGGTTTCGAGCTGCCGCTTGGTAGTACTGATTAACGCCTTCTTGATGTTGCCTGAATACAGGATCCGTGTTGTTGAGTGTTCGTATTTCCGGATACTGACCATACGCTCCATCGGTAACGAAAAAGAACACAAGTAGGAGAAGCGCCATAGCCGTTGCTGTGCAGTACTGCACCCTCCGGGTTTCTACCATCAACGCTCGCGATCCTTTGTGCCTGCCCCTCGTCTAGGTGCGACTGCAGGAAGCCCCGGCCCCTTGGACGGAGTTATTCCGGTTGCCAGTATGCCTGCGGCGCATGCCGCCAGTAACGCCGGAATTAATGCTGAAAAACCAGCACCTAAAATTGTACTTGCGCCAAAATACACCGAAACGAGAGCCGCACATGAAGCTGTAACGAGTCGCAGGCCTGTTCGTTTTTGGCGCTGGTGATACGCCATAGTTCGCTGTTCTCGCGCACGACGCTGCAAGCCTCGTACTCCCAGCATAAAAAGAACTCCAAGAATAAGAAGCGGGACAATGATGCTGTAGAAGGTGGCGAAATGGGTTGATACATACCACAGGGGTAACACAATCAATGCGCCGGTTGCTATGAACAAAATGATCGCAACCAATGCCAAAGCAATACTCCGCAAGAGCCGCAGGTATGCTGTGGTAGCCCGTTTTATAACATCACCCATGGTTGTAACATCACTCATGGTTGGCCTCCAGCAAGTATTCGAGCTCGTTCGGCCTCGTACTGCGTAGCTTGGCTTTCTCTGCCAAGGCTCCGGCTGTTCGTAGCAAGGGCATTCAGGAGTTCTGCTGCCTGTCGATGTCGTCCTAATGCGGCCTCTACCGATAATGCTCGTTCATAATAGGAGTTTCCAGTTTCCAACTCGCCAGCACGGCTATGAATATGTCCTAATGCGGTAAGGTCCACAGCGATGCCGCGGGAGTTCTCCACACTTTTGTCCAGTTCTAGTGCACGCTCGGCAGTGCGTATGGCCTCTGCAAAGCGGTTCTGTCGTGAATAAAGCGATGCCAGCATGTAATTGTTGGCAGCCTCTTCGGCAAACTTGCGCTCTTCGGTATTTATTTTCAGAGCTCGTCTGATGTAGGACTCAGCAGCTTCGTAGTCTCCGCGCCGTGAAGCAAGAGCGCCAAGGTTGTGATACACAACCGCTGCATCGGGTGTTGTTGCATTTTGTGGCAGCATTTTCTCGGCTGCCAGTAAGCTGGCTTCTGCATCGTCGTGGCGCTCGAGCGTTAGATACAACTCCCCGAGATTGGAGTTGCTTTGCAGCTGTCCGCCAGCGTGCTCGATCTCGGAAGCGAGAGCGTAGGCGCGTAAGAAACTTTGCTCGGCGGCCTCATGCTCTCCCTGGGCGGCGTACACCTGGCCGAGTGAGTTGTGCGCGCGTACAACTCCTTCCTGATGGTCAACCGAGGCGTTCTGTCGCAACGCAAGCCGAAAAAAGCGAGTTGCTTGTTCATACTCGGCGCGTTCGAAATACGAATTGCCAAACTCAAGATTACGGGCAGCCTGGTTGCGTACCGTGAAGACACCCTCGGGTTGGTCCGGAGAAGACGAACACGCACCAAAAGTGACCAGAATGAGCAACAGCACAGCGGCAGGCGCAAAAGAGGTACGCATTAAAACTCCTCGTCGCGGAAACCTTGAAAAGTGGTCGGTTGCTCAATTTGTTCCGGAATGCCCCCGCGGATAAGCGGGTTGTTTCGAACTCCGGTGAGGACCTCTTGACCGGTATCAATGGCCTGGCGACTTTCTTCGAGGATACCGGAAATCTGGGGGTGGTGGAAACCAGATACTCCGTCATCTCCTCTACATCTCGAAGAGAAGCCTGAACTGAGGCCAGAATCGTTTCAATTTCGCGGTACAATTCTTCATCATCATTGAGAATCCGAGCAATGCT
The DNA here is from genome assembly GCA_020201015.1 of Spirochaeta sp. Taxonomy (GTDB): domain Bacteria; phylum Spirochaetota; class Spirochaetia; order DSM-27196; family SLAA01; genus SLAA01. The sequence goes on from JAIVHN010000228.1 coordinate 2,843, forward strand.
ACCCTCGGCACCAAGTAGCCGGGGAACCAGTCCAGTGGGATCGCGCATTTCTGCGGTTGTTGTCTCGATATTTGCAGCAATCTTGCCAATATCCGCAACAGCAATTTCTAGCTCGATCAGTACCGCGTTTACCGCTGCAACCGTCTCGGCAGCTGGCCCTTGCGAACTACCTGCCAGCACCGCATTGACTTCGGCAAGCAGTTGTTCAGCCTCTTGCGTTACGGCATCGACATTGCGCAGAATTGGGTCAAGCAAGGAAAGCAGTTCCGCAATCTGGTCACCTTCTTCTGGTAATGCCACTAGGTCTTGGTCCACCAGACTCCGTCCAAGACCGGAGTTTATGGACGGGATCAGCGTTCCTTCCGGAGGCGGATCGGTACCTCGGCGCCCCTGGTGTAGCACTAGACCACCCCCGAGACCTAGTGGGTTCGAAACTAGCTGCATCACCGAGTTTTGGGTCACCTTGTCTATATAGGTATCAAAAATGTTGAAGCGCACCGCAACCACATTGTGCTGGGTGAGCTCGATGCTGGTCACAGTTCCAATTTGAAAGCCTCGAAAGGTAATCCCCATTCCTTGGGAGAGGCCGCTTGCGGTCTGAAACTCGCTGAAATACTCGTAATTGCGCGCAAACCAGCGCTGGTTGCTACCGATCATGATTACAATCATGAGCAGCAGGCCAAAACCCAGAATAATGAATAACCCAACAATCTGACGTGCAAAACGGATTTTAAATTTCATAGCAACAGTCCTTGTAAAGGTATCAAAACAGGTCCCCGTTGGGCTCTAAGAGATCCAGAATATCTCCATCGTAGGTTGCCGCCTCGTCCAGAACGTCGGCTAGAATTTCTCGCACCTCCGGATCTTTAGATCGGGCAACCTCGGATAACGTTCCGAACACACGCAACTCACCAGCTTTCATGACCACAATGTAGTCGGCAAGCTGGGAGGTGAGGTCCGCGTCATGGGTTACTCCAATCATACTGCAGCCTGCAGACTTTTTTTCACGAAGTATATTGAGCATCCGTTCCACGCCGAGGCGATCTACAAAAGTTGTCGGTTCGTCTAAGAATAGCAGGTTTGGATTTAAGATCATGGCGCGGCAGAACGATATCAGTTTTCGCTCCCCTCCGGAAAGGGTTGCGGGTCTCAAGGGTAAGACAGAGATTAGGTCAAAGCGTTTTGCCCAGTCGTAGATGTGCCGCCGCACAACACCTTCGGTGCGTTCTGGATAATGAAATTCAATTGGCAATGCAAGGTTGTCATACAGTGACATATTTTGCCATAGTCCGGCGTCTTGGAACACAAATCCGGTGCTTTTTCGCATCGCGCTCAACGCCCGCGGGCGGCCACGCAGGGCATCGACCCCAGCTATTTCGACCTCTCCACGATCGGGCGGCAATAAGCCCGCAGCAACCTTGAGAAGAGTGCTCTTGCCGCACCCTGAGGGTCCCATAATGAGCGTGGTCTTTCCAAGCGGGAACTCTACTGAGACATCTTTGAGCGCTTCAAAGTCTTCGAACCACACCGAGATATTACTGAGTCGTACGCATGGTTGTGTCCCGGGCGTTTCTGTATTGGTTGAACTCATGCCATTCATTTAGAGGTAGTATACCAGAGTTAAGATGCCATTTGCCACAATCAAAAGTGTAAATCCGACGCTGATTGAGCGAATGGCATTCTGCGGAATCTCAGTGGTAGAACGCTCCACACGGAAGCCGTAGAAGGTGGATACGGTTGCAATGAGTGCGCCAAACATCATGCTCTTTAGCATGGTTGAGGCGATATCCGCCCCCGATATCGCTTCAAATAATCCGGCCGCGTACTGACTGAAGGGTAGCGGCTGAAAAAGTTGCGCAATAAAGAACGAGCCCAACAGACCAAATACATTGAAGTAGACATTCAGCAACATCATGGAAAGCGTGACGCCGAGAAATCTTGGTACCACCAGATAGGATATGGGATTAATGCCGGTCGCAATGAAGGCCTCAATTTCCCGGTTGATGACCATGTTGCCGATCTCGGTAGTAATTGCGGTACCTGAGCGGGCAAACACAATAAAGGCAGCCAAGATCGGGCCAAGTTCGCGGGTAATAACAATGACCAAGATAGTATAAATGAACTGCCCCTGGCCGAACTGTGGAAGCAAGGATAAGCCTTGAATTACAATGATACCACCAAGACCCAATGCAATAACCGCGATTACTGGAAGGGCCTCAAACCCGGTGAAGAGCATTTGCATAGTGAGTACCCGTAGGCCGCTTCTGCGCCGCAGAAAAAACCCCGGAATTTCGCGCAAAATTTCAAAAAAATAACCAAGCGCATATAACACCGCAGCGAGGCGGCGTAGAGTGCCTGCTCCAAGCTTCTCAAGAAATCCCGCGTCTTGTTCGGGCAATGCGATAAGACGACTCCTTTACGTGCACGTATTCTATGCGGGAACTCCGGCAAAAACAAGCCAAAGAAGGGGGCCCATCATGAGCGGTTCTTAGCTCAACAAAGCTTCCAAGAACCTATCCTCAATCTCGCTGTTCTCTGCTGTTCGCCCAAGACGCCGATCCGGCCGTTGGAAGCCGTGAAAGTCGCTGCCGGCGGAAACCAAGAGTCCGTGTCGCTCGGCCAGCTTCTCTAGGCGCCTGCACTCGTCTAGTGTGGCGTTGGAGTGATACGCCTCAATACCGTCAAGCCCCAGCTCTTTCCATTCGGCAAGCTTAGTATCCAGCTTGGTAAAAGTCATTTGCAGCGATAAGGGATGGGCAATATACGCTTTGCCGCCGCCGCGGTGAATGACGCGTAGGGCCTCGGCGAGCGCAATGCTCTCCCTGCGCCTGAAGAAGCGCTTTCCATTGCCAATGTAGCGTTCAAAGGCCTTTTGCTCGGTGGGCACCACCCCTTTTTGCACCAAGTAACGAGCAAAATGAGGCCGACCCACATTGGTTCCTCCGGCAATTTGAATAAGTTCGTCATACGAACACTCAATTCCTGCCTCGCGTATAGCCGCTACCATTTGAAGGTTTCGGGTGGTACGGTTTTCTCTAATCACTGTCAAGGCACTGCTGAGCTCCGGAGAATCGGGCTTAAGATTGAGTCCGAGTAAATGAAAGGATCCGTGCGTATACCCAATATCAAGCTCAACTCCAGGGAAAAACTGCAAACCGTGTCGCTCCGCCTCGGCGGCTGCTTCGGATGCTCCGGCGACTGTGTCGTGGTCGGTAAGGGCAATTGCACGTAATCCGCCCAGCGCCGCCTCTTGTATGAGCTTGGTTGGAGTAAGTGTGCCGTCGGATGCAGTTGAATGAGTGTGTAGATCAATCATGTTGCCTTTAGCATCCGAATAAGGAGGGTCTCGGTCAAGCCTTGGC
>JAIVHN010000229.1 GCA_020201015.1 Spirochaeta sp.
CTCATTGCAACACCCACACCTTACCGCTCGGGGGGTGTACGTCCTCAGGTGGAAAACGGCATGCTAGATGCCCGTGAATGGCAGTTCGAAGAGAGCGGGCTTTTGGTTGTCAACGGCGACTGGCGCTTTTATCCTGAGCAGCTTCTAACTCCTGAAGCTGTACATTCCTTGGAACAACAGAATGAACCATTTGAAATGTTACGGATTCCGGCTGAGTTGCCAGCATCTGAGTACCGTGGCGGCACACTTGTGACCACGGTTCTCCTCCCCCCGGAAATGGCAAACGCAACCACCACACATGTGTCTCCGGTACTATGGCTAAAACTACGGTACTTCTCCTCGGCAAATGCGGTCTGGATCGACGGCGTTAAGCACGCCGAGACCGGCCGCGTCTCCCTTAGCCAAAATGAGTACCAAGCGCGATATGAACCTGCCGAGATCGCCTTTGTTCCTGCGGACGCGGAAGTTGAGCTTGTGATTCAGTTTTCTAATTTCCATCATCGCCGCATCCGGCTCACGGAGATCTTCCTGGGCGCTTCAAACCATGTGCAGCTTTACACACAGCATGCAATTCTCAGGGACGCCATTCTTCTTGGAAGCCTCATTCTTGTAGCCATCTACTACGGTATATTATTTCTTATACAGCGTAACGAGCCAGCAAATTTTTATCTCTCATTCATTGCGCTCCTCAGTGCAGGCCGCCTGAGCGTTGTCGGTGAGCGCATACTTGTGAGAGTCATACCCACAATTCCTCCGGAGTTGATGATGAAAATAGGGTTTGCTGGCTCAATCCTAATGCTTCCGCTGCTCGTTCTGTACGTAAAGAATGTGGCCCCTTCCCCCCGACTAAGGCTACTTGCCAGGATTTCAAAATATGCAGGCATCTTGGGAGCAGCGATACTTGTGCTCACTCCGCTACCAGTCTATGACTTTCTTTTCCAGTATCTTCAGTTCCCAATCATCCTTGGGGGGATGTATACACTGTATGTCGTACTTCGCGGCCCCTTGCCTGCCGCCACACCTCGCAGCGGCTTGCTCGCCGCAGGGGGTGCCGTACTGCTGCTGTCCGGCGTCAACGATACGTTGCGTGAGTCGGGTATCATCCGCACTCCAGAGTTGTTCTCGGCCGCGATGGTGGTTTTTTTAGTACTCCAGGGAATTCTCCTTGCGTGGCGGTTTCATGAGACCTATCTCAAGGTGGAAAATCTCGCAGAAGAAAACTCACTCATGATCTCGGAGATCCGGGGCTTAAACCGCACCCTGGAAGAACGCATTCAGGCGCGCACTCAGGAGTTGGAGAACTCCAACGCCCGCCTTGAACAGCTAACTCGGGTAGATCCACTTACCGGTCTTGCAAACCGCCGTGCCGTCGACGAGCGCTACCAGCTAGAAAAAGCGGTTAGTAGACGTGAAGAAACCTCACTTGCAGTTTTGATGCTCGATATCGACGCCTTTAAGCCGTACAACGACAACTACGGTCACCCGGCTGGCGACATCTGCTTGCAGCAAATCTCGGCAGTAATTCGTGGCTGCTGCTCACGCGGTACCGACCTTGCTGCGCGCTATGGCGGGGAAGAGTTTATTGTCTTGCTGGCAAACACTACGACCGAGGGAGCGCGTACACTTGCGGAGAAGATCCGCACTTCAATAGAGGAACTCAGACTACCGCATGAGTACTCACCTACCGCGTCCTATATCACGGTGAGCATTGGAGTTGCTGCCGGTATTCCCGCCGAGGCGCCCGGAATGGAGCTCATTCACGAGGCGGATAAAGCGCTCTACATAGCTAAGTCGGCCGGCCGTAACCGCACTCACGCAGGTAAGCCCGACCCCGCCGCTTGACCCCAACCAGCGGGGCCGTTAAGGTTCCGGAATGCATGCTTTACCGACCCGACCCACCGCCCTTGTTTTTGACTTTGACGGCACCATTGCCGATACCCGCGCAATTATCGTGGCCTCATATCGAGAAGCCTTTGCTCGCGTAGGAATTACCTGCCCTACCGACCAAGAAATCTCCGCCACCATTGGAATTCCGCTTGCATCTGCGTTCCGGGAGTTAACCGGAGCCAACGATGAGCTTATTGGTCGCGCCGTACACGCATACCGCGACGTTTTCAAACTCCGAGGCTACGAGGAGGTAGAAGCGTTCCCAGGTATGGTGAATGTTGTGCGTGACTGTCGGGCGGCCGGATTCCGCATGGGAATTGCATCAAGTCGCAGCAATCAATCTCTGGGCGGCATGGTCGAACACCTGGGCATTGCAGACTGTTTTGAGGTGGTCGCCTCACGCGAGGACGCCACACAAGATAAACCGCATCCTGAGCTGTTGCTCTCGGTCGTTTCCCGCTTTGGACTTGAACCGCGCCAGGTTCTGATGGTCGGGGATACCACGTTTGATATTGAAATGGGCCACGCCGCCGGTTGCCTCACCTGTGCGGTTAGCTGGGGAAATCACAACGACGCAAAGCTCCGGTCGGTGCACCCTACCGTCCTCATTGACAACGCAGCCGATTTCGAACCGTTACTTGGCCTGGCGCTGAGGAACGACGTCCCGCGGTAGCAACCAGACGGCTCTCCCGTAAGCGTTCACACGTGTGGAGCTCGCGCCTGCCATTACTGTGCCCGCTCAAATCTTAGGATTCCGGAATCCGGGCCAAAGGATAGGTAGAGTTCGCCAGCCTCTATCACATACGAGTGCGCAGCGTTCAGGGCGTCGGTATAGATCTGGTACAAACTCCCGGATGCGCAGAGCGCCTTGGTTGAGGCTAAGGGCCCAAAAAGCAGTTGCGAGTCGATATCGGCATAGCTGCCGGATAGCCGATTGCAGTCGGCCCGGGCTGCGAAGCCCCCATCGCCGGCAAACCGGGCGGTATAAAGCCCCGGGGCTTCCGGCACGATAACTCGGTCGTTCATCATTCGAATTTCCACAAGCTGCCACTCGGTGCCTGAGATACTTGGTGTTGGCTCACGGTTGTAGCGACTAAGCTGCAAGCCTTCCTCGCCATACCGCGTAGGGTCGTACTCAAGTGCTGTAAGCTCGGTGTCGGCCTGCCCGCCCTCACTCACACCAAAAACCAATCTCTCCGACTGCTCATAGGCCCTCTCACGACTTCCGGTCAAGATGAGTTCCAGCGTCGCTGCCGGTGGGGCCCCCTCAGCCAGGGCAATGCCACTCCAACTCCCAAGCTCAATGACCGGCATCTCGTTGTTTCGGAAATCGGTATGAAGTCGTGCCGTTCCGTTAGCGTACAGCACGAGAATGATCTCCCGCCCGGGAAAGGACGCAGTCGCCGGAATGCGGGCACTATACGCGCCCGCAGGCTCGGCTTGAAGTTCATCCTGTGCCTGCTCGCCACCCGGACGACGAGCCTCGGGAGTTGGGCGTGCGGTGCTGGACACAAGAGCAGATTGGAGTGCTGCGCATCCGCTGAGCAGTACAAGAGCAATAGCTGTGAGAACAAGTACTCGGTTCATGCGTGCAATAATAGCTCGCTGCTCTGCGAATATCTGCTCGGCAGCTATGGTCCGGTCACTACCGCTGCCCAGATCTATGTTTATGAGTACAGAAATCTGCGTAGTGTGTGTATCAATTCACTGGTAGTAATTCAGTTAGATGTAGGCGTTGTCCTCAAATTGTTTAACTAAACTTCATACTGAGGTAGACTGTACAAGATGAGTGCCGAGCACTCTGGAGGTCACCACATGCAGAACAGAGCAATAGCGTACGCGGCGTGCGTCTGTGGTCTCTTGCTGTTTTTGTCTCCGGTTATAGGGGCACAGCAATTGATCACGGGCGCTCCGCTTCGCATTCCGCCAATTCTTGAGGAATCCTCGGTCGCCGGAAGCACAACGGATACCGGCAACGAGTCAGCAGCAGAGAATGAACGTGTATTCGACCTCACGGTGAATGAAGGTAGCCGTGAGTTTGTCCGCGGCGTTCAAAGCCCAACACTTGGGTACAACGGCGAGTACCTGGGCCCGACCATTCGGGTGCGTCGCGAAGATAACGTTCGGCTGCGCGTTTTTAACAGTCTGGGCGAGGCAACAACCGTGCATTGGCACGGCGCTCATCTACCGGCCGAGGCGGACGGTGGACCCCATCAACGAGTTCCGGCCGGCGAAACATGGGAGGCCCGCTTCCGCGTAGAGCAGGAGGCCGCCACCCTCTGGTATCATCCGCACCTGAAAGGAACAACGGCCGAACAAGTCTACCAGGGGCTTGCCGGTATGTTTATTATTGACGACGAGCACTCGGACTCGCTTGCCTTGCCACACGACTATGGCACCGACGATATCCCGCTGATACTGCAGGAGCGCCGCTTCACCCGCGACGGCAGAATAGATTACAGCCCGCGAATGCCGGATATTATGCGCGGGTACTTTGGCAACGCACTTCTGACCAACGGAGCTGCCGAGCCCAATCTTGAGGTCTCACAGGAACTCCTGCGGCTACGCGTGCTTAACGGTAGCAACTCAAGTCTCCTCAGGCTCTTTGTGGACAACGGCATGAAAATGCACCAGATCGCCACCGACGGAGGCTTACTGAGTCGGCCTACCGAGGTGGAACAGGTTGTCCTGTCGCCCGGTGAACGTGCCGAGATTGTTCTTGATCTGCGAGGGTTGGAAGGGACTCATCCACGGCTCATGGCGGAGTCAAACGGCGGGAACACCTATGACGCTCTTACGCTGCAGGTTGCTCAATCCCTACAGCAGTCCGAGGAACTTTCCGCGACGCTTGTGTCTCGCAAGACTCCCTCCGACACCAATGTTGTTCGCACGCGGGACTTTGTGATGTCCAGCATGGGACCCGGCGGGCGACTTACCATTAACGGTCGCACAATGGACATGAGCCGGATTGACGAGCAGGTAAAGCTGGGAACGACCGAGGTCTGGCGCATCTCGAGCCGCGGTATGATGATGGCAATGCCCCACAACTTTCATGTGCACGGGTTGCAGTTTGAGATTCTGAGCATAAACGGTGACCGGCCACCAGTGCATCTGCGTGGCCCCAAAGACACGGTTCTGCTGTATCCTGGAGACACCGTGGAGATTCTCCTGGAGTTTGAGGACTACACCGGTGTATTCATGTACCACTGTCACCTATTGGAGCATGAGGATGAAGGCATGATGGGGCAGTTTGAGGTACTCCCATAGTGACGGCTAAGTGGCGGACAGGGAACAGACACAGCTTCCGAGCCAGCTCCCGCCGCCGAGCTGGCTCCAGCCGCAGCTCAAGCGCTAAGCTGGCCAAACGCTACAGCCTGGAGCAGCTCCTTGAGCGTCAGCCCAAGACCCTGAGCAAACACCCGGACTACCCTGAGCTTCTGGGCTACCTGCAGCATGACACGGCCCTACAGCGCGTGCGCATGATCCGCCGCTGCTACACGCTCCTGCACCATGCCCGCATTGCCGAAGGCAACCTGCCGCATCTGATGCGCACCTACCGGCTTCCGAGACACCCGTTCTTTGCACTGTTCCTCAAAATGAAGCGCGAGTATCTACACCAGCGCGAGCAGACTCGGCAGGCAAGATTCCAGTACATTGTCGGCGAAATGCGCTTGCTCCCGGCGCCGGTAGTAGAGTTCACACGCTATCTGGGTTTTCTGGAAAACTCATACAACGCCGCCGGAGCTCACCCGCTGTGGCAGGAACACCTGTTTCCGCGCAGCAAGAAACAGGTTCACGAATACCGGAAACTGAGTCCCCCGGACTGGCTCGTCGTCTTTCGCGCGCATCTTGGCAGGCTCGAGCAGCGCTACCGGGCCTGCAACGCCGGAACCACCGAGCTCCTGCTGGCAAGCTATATCCTGCAGTGCCTACCAAGCGGCTATCCGCCCTCACGCCCTTCCGCCGAGCTTGTTAAACGACGATATCGACATCTAAGCCTTGAGCATCACCCTGACCAGGGTGGAGATGCCCGCATGTTCGTTGAGCTCAAACGAGCCCGGGACCATCTGTTGCAGTAGTCTTAGCCACTGTGGGACGGCGGCTGTGGAGTAAGTACGCAGTGCGAGCGCTATGCCTGGAGAGCCTTCGCGCGATGGAGCAGGTACAGCTGCCGTGCTATGGCCGCCGCAAGCAGCGGGGGAACCGCGTTGCCTATTTGGCGAGCAATCCCAACCTTGGTGCCGGTAAAGCGGAAGCTGTCTGGAAAGGACTGAAAGCGGGCGGCCTCGCGGTGGCTAATGGGACGGTGTTGTTCCCCACCACAGGCGGCCAAAGAGGTCGGTACCGCCGGAGGTCTTCCGCACCCAGCAGTTGGGAGTCAGTTCCGGGGCGACGCGCTGCAGATCCAGGCGGTTCATTCCCTGCTCAGGTATGGCGCGGTAGCGAGCGCGGCTCTTCTCGGTTGGGTTGCGGCCAAAGTGTAGATCAAGCGGTGGGGCGATATCGCGGATCTCGGTGCCCTCCGGCGGCGGCAGATCCTTTATGGCGTCGGCCACCGTGCGCCAGGGCCGCACCGCCGCCGAGCCCGGTTTACGGTGCGTCGCCAGCGGCGGAAAGAACTCGGCCGGGTCGTTATCCATGCAGCCGACAATGAAGGCTCGCGTCCTGGTCTGGGGCACCCCATAGTCGGCCGCGACCAGCGCGCCCGACCACACCATAAACCCCATAGAAACCGCGCCGGCGCACAGCTCCTGGTGTTCGCGCGAGCCCAAGAGCTGCGGCACGTTCTCCATAACAAAAAGGCGGGCACCGGAACGGCGCACCACCTCCATAAACGGAATCCAGAGTTTCTTACGCGGGTCGTCGCCCCGCTGCTTGTTCAGCAAGCTAAACCCTTGGCAGGGCGGGCCGCCAATTACGACATCGACCTGAGGCACCTCAGCAGATGAGTCCTGCAGCAGATCTACAATATCGCCGGAACGGCAAACCGGCCCAAAGTTGAGGTTGAAGGTATGTGCTGCGCACGCATTGAAGTCGTTGGCCCACACTGTTTTGAAGGGCACACCGCTCAGCTGTTCAAAACCTACCGAAAGCCCCCCTGCACCGCAGAATAGGTCGATAGTTCGTACGAAGTCCGGCATTGATGCATGGTGCGCGAAACGGTATAGGTGGTCAAGCTTAGTCCTCCGCCATACACCTGCCGCGCCGCAGCCCCAAGGTGTAGGGTGCACGTTTTTTCATTCTCGCAGTATTATCTGTACAACACATTGGCAGTACAACACCGAAGAACCCAAGGAGCTGTTGCTTTGAGCATTTCATTTGAGCACGAAAAACACTACACCCACCGGAACCAGGCCGAGTCTTTGTCCTTTTTTCCGGACAGCGCCTCATACTACGCCGCTCTGTCGAATGTCTTCACTCGTGCGCAACACCGAATTCTCATAGTGGGCTGGGGAGTTGACGACCGCATTTACCTTGTCAGAAACACTGCCCCGAACGGCTCAGACTCGGCCCCTGACTCACTCAGCCTTGGTGAGCTACTGATACAGCTTGCAGAAGACAGGCCAAGCCTGCAGATCCAACTGTGCGCATGGCGCTCCCCTGCTTTTTTCTCTGCCGACCACCATATCTCCGACGCATTCCAAAAAGCTGCCGCGCGCCTACCAAACCTTACTCTGAGCCTGGTGCCGACCGCCTCCGGCTTCAACTCCCGGCACGAGAAGTACGTAATTGTCGACGACGTTCTTGCCTTCATAGGCGGAATTGATCTTACCCATAACCGGTGGGATACCGAGCAACATGCGGCAACACATGAGGGACGAGTCAATCCGGCGGGCGAGTCCTATACCCCATACCACGACATGCAGGTGGCCTTGAGCGGGCCGATAGTTCATGATCTCTATACAGTTGCCGCCCATGATCTTGAGCTGCACGGCGAGTGGAGCCCGGTTGAGCAGCCGCTCTGGCCAGAAGGCCTTGAGGTAGATGCACGCAAGGTCCCCGTCATGCTTGCGCTGACTCGGTCGAATCCAAACCCGGAGTTGGACAACACGCGCCAGATCAAAGATGCCTACCATGTCATGATCAACAACGCCTCAAAGTTCATCTACATAGAAGACCAATACTTTAGCAGCGACAGTGTTACCCAGGCCCTGTCACAGCAGCTTCAGCGGGAAGATGGGCCTGAGGTC
>JAIVHN010000176.1 GCA_020201015.1 Spirochaeta sp.
GTGCTGGATGCACAAGACCGTGAATATATTGAACTGCATGCCAAAATCACTGCAACCAAAAGGCAAGCAGGCGCTGCATGCGATCTGGCAAGCAGACACACGGGAGACTGCGGAGAACGCGTTTGATCTGTTTGTGCGCACGTATGAGCCGAAGTACCCAAAAGCGACGCAGAGCCTGCAAAAGGACCGGGAGGAGCTGATGTCCTTCTACGACTTCCCGGCCCAGCACTGGCAGAGCATCCGGACGAGCAACCCGATCGAGTCGACGTTCGGCACTATCCGCCATCGGACCAAGCGATCAAAAGGTTGCCTGAGTCGGGATGACATGCTGCACATGATGTTCAAATTGAGCCAGTGCGCACAGCAAAACTCGCGGCGTCAGCGTGGGTTTGAGTATCTGGTGCAGGTCATCACCGGAGTGAAATTCAGAGATGGAATCGAGGTGGCAGAATCAAACCAGGCCGTCGCTTGATTCAGGCCTTGAACACCAGAATTGACAATAACTCGGCTCCTCTCGGAGGAGTGTAGGTGGCAGAATAAGGCATGCAGCGATGCTCGGATAAAAACTAGCTGACTGGCGGACTCTAGACTAAGCTCATAGAAGGGTCTGAAGTATATCTATGGCAGATTCAGCTTGGCAGTTCCTCACTGGATAACGCCTACACCACTCTGAATTACTCATTTCTATTTTATTCTGTACATAGCTTGAGACAAAGCGCTTCAGGTACCAAGAGAAAAAGTGCTGAGCACAGGAGCCTGAGTTATGAATGCTTTGTTGTATCCTTACCACCACTTGCCTAGGTTCACTGACGCAGAAGCAGACCGTTACCGACGGTCAGAAATTTCATCGGCATTACTTTACTTTGATTCAATAACGATAGGCATTCCTGGAGAACCGGAAGAGCTTGGACTGGGTTCATTTGATGACATTGTGGAGCTTGTAAATAAGTGTCCCATAGGAAATAGAAGTGTTGATGAGCTCTCTATGCGTGAGTATGCAATCCACGCATTATACGATTGGTTTTATCAATACCTAAAGTTTCGAAGAGATTATTTTGCGCTACTAAAGGGTGGTATTGTGCGCACTGCGTCTCTTGCGGGTATCACCGCAGCCGCAAAAAAGAGTGCTACTACTGAGTCAGAGAGACAGGCCCTCGACATGAGTTCTGTGCTGGGTGGTTTCCTGGCTGCGAGCCCAGACTGGCTTGACTGGGCTAATACCGAGCCAGAAGTAGCGGACGCAGCATTTGAGGATGCAAATGCGTCCGGCTCCCTCGGGCTATCGATGTACTACTGGGCAGATAAATTACGCGATGATACTCAGCTAGAAACATCTGATTCGGGTTTTAGATTTAGATTTGCACGCACAGCGTTTCAAGTTGATTCATATCTTCAGGCTGTTTTGTCCGAGCTGCTGGGCTTATCGGTTATTGCATTTCGCGGCGATCACCTTAAGGTCCGTGAGCGTCATTTGGCTAAAACTGCTACCAGAATATCTAATGATACCATTTGGCTAAAACTGCTACCAGAATATCTAATGATACTGACCAGCTGGCGCTAACGCTATTCTCTAGTGTTCTTGCCAACTTGCCTGCCATTATTCCTAAGTCTCCTGAGTCGATTCTAGAGCTGAGACATAAGCTTGAGGATGAGCTAGGTGATTTGCGCTATGAGATTGGTGTGGCAACGCGTAACCTTACATACGCATTTGGTGACCAAATACCGTCGACAACAGATATTGAGCACATTGCACAAACAACATTTGTCAGACCGCTTAATGATCTGCAAAAGAAATTGAAGCATCCAGGTAAAGACTTCTTAGAGAACCTTCTTTCGAGGGAGTCCATTATTGCAAGCCCAGTGGCGTTAACAGCGAGCATACTTGGTCAGGCTCCTGAAATACCAAACATAGCAACCGCTGCATGTACGTCACTATGGGCATCTGCAGCAGTTACCTGGAGGGAAAATAGAAAGATGAAACGGGAAAATCCACGTTTGACATTTTTGCTTAACGCAGCCAGGTGACTGCAATAGATGGCCATGAGGTGAGAGTCAAAGGCCAAGTTTATGAGTAAAAAGACTACTCTTAGTTATATGCTATTTATCGTTGTTAGTTCAAAAAGTGTAAGCGCCTGCCATCAGAAAGCGTCTGGCGATCACACATTGCAACAATCGCAGGGTTTACTTTCACGGTCACAACGTTAGGCCATATTGTTATCCTATTCGGTCAGAAAAGGGCAACAAATGTCCAACCGCGAGGCTCTTCACAGTTATAGCCTTATGATGGCTGCCGCGGTTTCGCCCCCGAGCGGGGTGTCTCCACGAGCGACCCATCCCTTTTTCTCCGCGACGGATCCACCCACTGACTCCCCGTTATAGGCCCTCGGCCCATTTCCCGGGCACAAAAAAAGGGGCCACATCACTGTAACCCCTTCTTCTACATCACAATTTGGCTCCGCCTGCTGGGCTCGAACTAGCGACCCATTGATTAACAACACGGGGAGAGCGGGGCATTGGGGCCGTAACCGGAAAAAGCGTAAGGGGTTTTCTGGGGAGAGCACGTCCAAGCAGTCCGCGCGAACCCTGCCCGAACCTGCCGGGCCAGGACCGGGCAGGCGGTTGCCGTAAGCTGAAGACCGGCAAGGCGTTTTTGCGGCCGAACTCCGAGCGGGGACCGAACCGCGCGCGTCGGGAGTCGGGCTCAGATGTCTGAAACGTGCCCAAGCTGTGTGAAAACCGCAATGTCGCGGCGAGGGCTTCGGCTCGGTCTGTAGAACACGAAGGGCGTCCGCGTCGATCATGTTGATCGCTTCTGTGAGCACCTGATTGTGCTAGCTGTCACCACC
>JAIVHN010000001.1 GCA_020201015.1 Spirochaeta sp.
GCAAGAAGCTCCGGCCCCAATCCTACGACTGAAAAACACCGGCCACCAGCGGTGTAGAGGTCGTCCTCATCACCAATTGTTGAGGCATGAAATACAAGTACGTCGGACTCAACGTTAGCAGGGAGGCTATGTACCGGGATACCACGGGGGTAGGTGTCGGGGTAACCCGGAGCTGCTACAACAATGCACAAAGCCGCTCGATCCGACATCTGAGTTACCTCTTTCCGCAACTTGCCCTCAATCATTGCCGAACACAGCGCAGCAAAGTCGGCATCGATAAGCGGTATAAGTACTTGAGCCTCTGGATCACCAAAACGAACATTATACTCGAGGAGTTTGGGGCCCTCCTCGGTGACCATAATCCCAAAGTACATCACCCCCCGATAGCCAAGCCCGTCGGCGTAAAGTCCTTGAAAGGTCGGTTCTATAAGCTCTGCTGTTATGCGGTCTACCTGGGTTTTGTCTAACCACGGAACGGGACACACCGCACCCATGCCGCCGGTGTTTGGGCCGCGATCATTATCTCGTGCTTTTTTGTAGTCGGCGCAGAACGGTAGGACCACGTGCTTAGTGCCGTCACACAAAGCAAAGCCTGAGACTTCAAAACCTTTGAGAAATTCTTCCACTACGAGCGCGTCCTCATCGAGCACTGCGCGTCCGAAGCGGAGCAATTCGTTTTTGTCGGGAGACTCAAGCACGCCTTTTCCGGCCGCCAAGCCGCTCTTCTTTAGAACAAGCATCCCTGTTTGTTCGTCCAAATAGTTCTGGAACTCACGATGCTGTCCGGCCTCAAAAGTCCTGGCCGTTGCGGTGGGAATGTTATGGCGTTGCATAAACTCTTTAGAGAACTGCTTGCTGAACTCCAGCCGAGCGGCCGCCTTGTGCGGGCCTATGACTGAAATGCCGTTTTCTTGGAGCACGTCTACCACACCGGCCGCTGGCGCGCTTTCACCACCGACAAATACCATTTCAATCCTGTTTTCTCGACACAGCTTTAGCACAGCCTCGGCGTCGGTTTCAACGATATCGGGAAAGCATGTGCCGATTGCAGCTATGCCCGCGTTGCCCGGCGCTGCAAAAAGTCCGGATATGCGGAAACTTCGTGAGAATTTCCATGCAATTGCATGCTCCCGTGCGCCGCTACCTAAAACAAGTACCCGCATCGTTTAGTCCTCCCTAGTAAATTGTTTCGCATCAAGGCTGTTCCGCTCTGCATCAATGTCGTCAAGAAGCTTATGTATAACTTGCGGATAGTATTCGTGCTCAAGCTTATGAATACGACGCTCAACTTTGGCCTCGGTATCATCTGAGGTGCGGGCAAAACACCGTTGAAGTAGAACAGGGCCGCTATCAAGCCCATGATCTACGTAATGAATAGTTATTCCTAATTCCTGGTCGCCAGCTGCATAACTCTGTTGTATCGCATTGAGCCCTGCGTGTCGAGGAAGCAAGGAGGGGTGAATATTAAGAATGCGTGTTGAATAGCGGTCCACAAAGTCCGTACTCAGTATCCTCATAAATCCGGCCAAGGCAATAAGGTCCGGTTGATATTTTTCAAGCTCTTGTATAATCAGGTCCTCGGCTGCGGCTCGTGAGATATAGCGAACTGCAACAACTGGAATATTCCGTGAGGCGGCCT
Organism: Spirochaeta sp.; assembly: GCA_020201015.1. GTDB lineage: Bacteria > Spirochaetota > Spirochaetia > DSM-27196 > SLAA01 > SLAA01. The sequence continues at coordinate 1,640 of JAIVHN010000001.1, forward strand.
TGGACACGACCTTGGCATCTAACCGGTCGGTTACCAAACAAACAATAGTGTGACGCTGCGCTTCGGGGCGGGACAGGAAATCTGCGATCGCGGCAAAATTGCTTCCCGTTCCGGAGGCAAAAACCGCAAGTTTAGCCATGGTAACGCCTTGCTTCAAGCCGTCCAATGTGCAGAGGTTTTAGTCCGGCGTTCTTGGCCCGATCCTCAAAGGCGCCAGCGGAATTTCCGGAGACCACAAACACAAAGCCTATACCCATGTTAAATACAGCGTGCATTTCACTCAGTTCCACACCCGCGGCACTAATGTGAGTAAAGATTTCCGGTACCGGCCAGTCCCAGCTCAATTTAACCTGAAGATGCCCAGGGATAACACGCTGAATGTTTCCCTGGAGACCGCCACCGGTAATATGAGCGGCACCCGTTACCTCGCCGCCAGCACATAACTTCATAGCGTCATTGACGTAGATCCGCGTTGGAACTAAGAGAAGCTGGCGTATTGACCGGTTCTCGGGTGCTATAACCTTACGTGCGAGTGATAGACCGTTGGAGTGTATTCCGGATGAAGGGAGACCGTAAAGATAGTCTCCTGCACGCATATCTTCCGTTCGAGGTAACCGGAGAGTTTTCTCTACCACGCCAACAACGAACCCCGCAAGGTCAATCTCATCCGAACCGTACATATCCGGCATCTCTGCGGTTTCACCGCCGCCAAGCACACATCCAGCCTGTTTACATCCTTCAATAATTCCTGCAATAACGCTTTTGAGCACTGTCGCGTCAATTGCGCCGCAGGCAATGTAGTCCAAAAACTGAAGAGGTTGAGCTCCACAAGCGGCAAGGTCGTTGACACACATTGCAACAAGATCAATTCCCACGGTACTCCAGTCTGCAAGCTCGCGAGCGACCAGTAGCTTGGTGCCGACACCATCGGTGCTGCTGAGCAGAATCGGCTCGGTATAGTCGCCGAGATTAAGCGGTACCTCGGTAGATCGGAATCTGGCCCTAAGGGTACCTTGATCGGATAGTTGCCGCTAAAGCAGGCGTAACAGAAGTCCTTATGGTTCTCAAGACAACCGCGCAGACTTTCTATCGACAAAAAGCGAACTGAGTCTGCATCGATATACTCGGCTATCTGTGCATTGCTAAGGTGGTTGGAAATCAGCTCCCCGCGCGTTGGTATATCGATCCCAAAAAAACAGGGCCAACGTATTTCTGGCGAGCATAGGCGCAAATGCACCTCTCGGGCGCCAGCCTCACGTACCAGCCGTACCAGGCTCCGAGCGGTTGTGCCGCGCACCAATGAGTCGTCGACCAGAATCACGCTGCGGTCTTCAATAACGTGTTTGACGGGGTGCAACTTCATGCGTACCGCCAGCTCTCGCGCTGATTTAGTAGGGAGAATAAACGAGCGTCCTGCGTAGTGATTCCGTGTGAGGCCCAGCTCAAAAGGAACCCCGGATGCCTCGGCGTAGCCTAGTGCGGCAGAGTTGCCGCTATCCGGCACCGGCAGCACCACATCGCCAACCGCATCGTCGCCAGCGGCAAGGGCCTTGCCCATGCGTTTGCGGGCGGCATGTACCGAATGATCGAAGATATCTGAGTCAGGACGAGCAAAATATATGAGTTCAAAGACGCACTGCGCCTGGGGCGTCCGACGAGGCAAGAATTCGGAGTTGATTCCGTCCGCGCTGATTGAGATAATTTCTCCAGGCTCGACCGCTCGATACTCAGATATGCCAAGAATGTCGAGCGCGCACGTCTCGGATACCGCGGCGTACATGCCGTCCTTCCAACCAAGATAAAGAGGTCTGAACCCATGTGGATCACGGATGACAATGAGTCGGTTGTCGTGGATCATTGTTATGCTGTACGCGCCCTCGACTCGCTGTAGGGTTTCTACCAATGCGGAGTGAAAGTCGCCAGCACGAGAACGAGAGATCAAGTGGAGAATTAGTTCGCTGTCGGAGCTGGTTTGAAATATTGAGCCGTCTGCAAAGAGGTGTTGTTTGAGTGCGGTTGTGTTGGAAATATTTCCGTTATGTGCAAGTGCGATAGTGCCTTTGTTGCACTCCACTACAATAGGTTGTGCATTTTCCAGCTTGTTTCCGCCGTTGGTAGAGTAGCGGACATGCCCAATTCCTACCTTGCTTGAACGCGGTTTCTCTAAGTAATGCGAGAGTACCTGAGATACCATTCCCAGGTCTTTGTAGACAATTGTTTTTCCATCTCGGCGGTAGGCAATTCCACAGCTCTCTTGCCCGCGGTGCTGCAATGCAAAAAGCGAGTAGAAAAGTTGTGCAGGGATATCTTCGTCGTTTTCACAAAACACCCCGGCAACGCCGCAAAAGTGTTTGATAGAATCTGAGTCATGAATCACACCACTGTGTATAGCATTTCGTTTGAAGTTGGGTCAATAAGCCAAGCTACGCCTGCGACAACAGTGTAGCCGTTGTCGCGGCTGCTTGGTGTTACTAATTCTTCGGCAGAAGAGTTCGCCTATGTAATTCCAAAGAGTGTTCGAGAGTTCTCGTAAACAGCCTCACAGAACTCCTCTACCGGCATGCCGCGTAGATCAGCTACAAACTTGGCCGTTTCAACAAGATATGACGGCTTATTGCGCTGTCCCCTGTAAGCGGCAGGCACCATAAAAGGACTTTCCGACTCAATAAGGATGCGATCTAGCGGCATGTTCTTTGCGGTGTCATGGAGGTTGCGTGCGTTTCTATAGGTTACATTACCAGCAAACGAGATGTACAAGTTTAATTCTAGCGCTGTTTGAGCGTAGTTCCAGTCCTCGGAGTAACAATGCAGCACTCCGCCACGGTCCGGTAAGCGTTCAGATTACTGTGAATCTGGAAAAAGTCTTGAAGATTGTTGCTGATGCTGAGTATGCCTTCGACTTTATGCTGTCGGGCTTCCTGCACAATAATAAGCTGCTCTATCGGGTCCTCATGGATAAGACCGATATGAGCATGAGAATCAAATAGTTTCATGCGTCACCTAGTATTCGAGAAGGATTGAGACTTGAGTCTTGGTTAGCTATCTTCTGCATAATACCTCATGCGACTCCAACCGTCAACGTAGATATCAAAAAGTGTAACCTTTCTGCAGTTTGTTAGAGAGATCCGGGAAGTTTGACAAAGGGGCGGCACCATGGTAGCATTTTCCGATTGTGATCCGGCGCCGATGTTTGGCTCTGTTGCTGGATACCTTCTGTTGTGAATCACATCTCAACAAATGTGATTCACATCTCAACAAAAGTTTTCGCGAACGTGCAAGTGAGTTTCATCTGCGCACGTGTGCTTATGCTATATAGGAAGCCATGGGATATCCACGACGCGGAAAAGCGCGAAGGTCACGGTCTCTTGCCGATCTTCCGGTTGCAGTTGTTCGACTAACCGGGAGTTTTTTAGCTAAGATTGGGACTACTTTCGTTACCCTTGGCGCTAAGAAATTCACCATAATGTTAATTCCTCACACACACCGACCGGGTGTGAGCGTTCAGTTGAATGCCATTATGCTGTCTTTGCTGGTAGTGCTTCTTTCAGGCCTGGTTTTTGCGTTTTTTTACTTAACCACTGTATACTCAGGCTCCGCGAGGGCGGCTCGTGAGCGTGCTGAGGGCCTGGATGAGACTGAACGGCAATTGAACTCCGTAGTTACCGAAATCGAGGATGCAATGCGGCTTGCACGTGCATTCGACTCGACACTGCAAGATACTCTGGCAGGCCTCGATATGGCGCCTCCAGGCCGTGGTCGAGAAATCTCGTCTGCTCTTGGCGGTGACTTAGGGGCAGACATGACCGTTGATGAGGTTAATCCTAACGAACCGGTCGAACTCCAAACAGTGCGGCGCTTAGTCGCCATGGTAGATTCGGCGGTAGAGCCCATAGACTCCTTAGCGGGTGTGCTGCGGGCGCAGAAAGACCTTCTTGCTGACCTGCCAAACTTCTGGCCTATAAAAGGTGGGCGTGGGCGTGTTACCATGGAGTTTGGCCCGAATGTTCATCCAATTACCGACCAATGGTACATCCACAAGGGTTTTAATATCGCCGATGCATTAGGAGTACCGGTCGTATCTGCTGCAAACGGCAAGGTATCCGAGATAGGTTTTGACCCAACCTATGGTTTATATGTTTGGGTGCGACATAGATACGGGTTTAGGACACGGTATGCGCATTTGCAAAGTATTTCGGTATCCGAGGGACAGCAGGTTATTCAAGGTGAACGTTTAGGCGCGCTTGGCAATACCGGCCTTGCAACCGGACCGCGTCTCTATTTCCAGATATGGTTGGGTACCGATGTAGTAGATCCTGCGGGTCGGGGCTTCTGCGCGTTGACGGGGACTTCTCGGGGTCGATCAAGACCTCCGGAAAGGTAATTATTGGGCGCAATGGACGGGCGGACTGCACGATTGAAGCCGGAACGGTTGTTGTGGGCGGTGTGCTTCGGGGAAGTATTTATGCCGCTGAAACAGTAATCGTGTTATCATCGGCATTGGTGTTAGCAGACATTCACGCTCCCCGCCTCGTTGCAGAGGACGGCGTGCTTCTTGACGGAGTAATGGAGATTAGCGGTGCAGGTGAGCGTGCGCCGACGCAGGGCCGAACGCGTAAGAAGCGCCCCTTCCTGCTCTTTTCCGAGGTGCAGCAGCGTCGGTCGGGTTCAGAATCGCCGGAGGCTCACGGTTCGGTGGATCGGCACAAGGAACTCCCGGTTTCGGGGCGTAAAGAGTAGGCGCCGGAGCAGTTGCGGGAATTACGGAGGCTTCGTGGATCGCATTGAACCAGGTTCGTTTTTTGGTCTTCGCGACAACGAACGACGGAAACGAAAGAAGACAGATGGCGCTTCATCGTCCGAAAAGGGCGGCTTCTCGCACATGTTACGCCCAGAGACGGTAGACGCCGTAGATGAAATCACCCGAAACCGGCTTCAAAGTGATAGAGCCGCCCACGGGCGTGCTGAAGCCGAAGAGCTTCTGGACACGATTCATGTTCTGGGCGAAGAACTTGTTCGTGCTCATACTTTGGTGAACCTGGAGCACTATCGGGAAGTGGTCCGAGCTTTCTTGCGGATAGTTGTAAGTGATGGCTTGGAAGTTCAGGAAACAGAGAGTGGAGCACATGTAATGAACCGTAAACGGTTTACCACCGTTGCGGTTGTTGACCAAAAACTCGACAAGCTTGCAGGTGCTCTTATGGCGACTCAGGCCGAGCCTCTCGCGCTGTTGGCGCGTGTACAGGAAATTGAAGGTCTGTTGGTAAATCTGCTGCAGTAGTGCAGTCGTAACAGAGAAGGAAGAACGAAAATATGGGAGATTTACGAGTTCAAATGGGTGAACAAGCACTCCGAACTTTGGCGGCTCAAGACAAAGAGTCGACTGGATATATACTTGTGCGAATGCTACACACGAGCGAGACGGCGCTGTGTCGAATGCCGGATACCAATAATCTACGTACGAATGACTGTGTTATGGTTCCCACGAAGTATGGGTCCGATCTCGCACTTGTACTGGGTCCAGTCGATGAGGAGAACTCGACACAGTGGAAAGAGATTCTCACAATCGACAGAATTGCTGGTGACCAGGATCTTGCAAGTTACGAGTCGAATCTGGAACTTGAGTATGAGGCACGTGAGGTTGCTCGGGCAAAGATTATAGCAACTGGTCTTGATATGAAACTTGTGTCGGTACACTACCTCATAGATGAACCCAAAATAGTTTTTTTCTTTACTGCCGACGGCAGGGTAGATTTTCGTGATCTGGTGAAGGAACTCGTCAGTCGTTTTCGCATGCGTATAGAGCTGCGCCAAATAGGCGTTCGCGACGAGTCGCGTTTTGTCGGCGGGAAGGGAGTTTGTGGGCGCGGATTTTGTTGTCATGGAGTAACGGATAAGCTCAAACCGGTTTCAATCAAGATGGCAAAGGTTCAAAATCTTTCGCTCAACTCAATGAAGATTTCTGGATCATGTGGTCGGCTTCTCTGCTGTTTGGCTTACGAATACGACTTTTATCGCAGTGAGCGTAAGACGCTTCCGGATGAAGGTAATCGAATTCACTTTGAGGGTGACCAATTTCGCGTGGTCGATGTCAACGTACTGACACGGCAAATTCGGGTACTCGGCAGCGAGGGACGCAGCATCATTCTGAAGGATGGCGACTATTTCTACGACAAGCAGAATAGCCGGTGGAGTGTACGAGAGGCAGGCTCAGGCGTCGAGGTACTGTAAGTCGTGCAACGAGGCATAGAGGCCGCCTTTTGCAAGCAACTCCTCATGCTGGCCTTGTTCTAAGAGCTCGCCAGCAGACAGCACCAGAATTGTATCGGCAGTTCGAATTGTGGAGAGTCGGTGGGCAATAACAATTGATGTACGACCCTGAAGCACCGTGTTCATCGCCTGCTGAATCGACTGCTCCGTCTGGGTGTCGATATTCGCAGTTGCCTCGTCAAGAATGAGTATCTTTGGGTCATGTGCGACTACCCGCGCCAATGAGAGTAATTGCCTTTGTCCGGTAGATATGTTCACGGCTTGCTCTGCAAGCACGGTGTCGTACCCGGCCGGAAGTGCCTCGATGAAAGTATGTGCTTGTACTGCCTTTGCTGCGGATATGATTCTTTCGTCGGCAAATGGGGCCCCAAGAGTCAGGTTGTTGCGAATCGTGTCGTTAAACAAGAAGACGTCCTGCTGTATAGGCTGAATGAGACTTCGCAGCTCGGAAAGAGGAATGGTGCGAATGTCCTGTCCGTCGATGAGTATCGCCCCGGACTCTACATCCCAAAGTCGTGTAAGCAGGTTCACAATGGTCGTTTTACCGGCCCCGGTAAAACCCACCACTGCCGCGGTTTTACCGGCTGGTACCGTAAAGGACAGGTTTCGAAGTACCGGTTCTCCGGGTAGGTACGCGAACTTAACGTTACGAAACTCAATTGTCCCGTGGAAATCATGGTGCGGCGGCGGCAGGTCGCTTGGATCGTCCAAAATGCGCTCTCGTTCGTCAAGGAGGTGAAAAACCCGCTCGCCTCCTGCCATCGCACTCTGTAGTAGATTGAACTTCTCCGAAATATTCCGCACAGGTTGATAGAAGAGCCGAACAAGGTTCAGAAACGCAATCAGAACCCCAAGGGTTATGGCACCGTCCAGCAGAAAACCAGCACCAAAGTAAATAACCACCGCGGTTGACGTCGCGGCAAGGAACTCAATGAGCGGTCGGAAGGTGGCAAACACATACATCTCGCCCAGATTGGCGTCTAAAAGCTTGTTGTTGCTTGTTGTGAAGGTTCTGCCCACTGCGTGCTCACGGGCAAAGAGTTGCACGACCGACATCCCGGATATGTGTTCCGAGAGAAACGTGTTCATTGCGGACACGCGCAGTCGTACCGAACGAAAGGCGTCTCGCGCCCGGTGACGAAAAAACTCGGTTAATACGATTACCGGGGGGAGAGTGAGTAAGGTCACCAAACCTAACTGTCGATTAAGGGCAAATAACGTAATAATGACGCCGAGCATGAGAGCAATGTCTTTTACAAGTTCCATGAGGACCGAGGTGAACAACTCGTTTACGGTTTCTACATCGTTTGTGAGACGAGTTACGATGCGGCCTACCGGATTCCGTGAAAGGTAGGCTGAAGACTGGTGCATGGTGTGATCAAAGAGTTGCAATCGTAGATCCATCATGACACGTTGCCCAATGATTGCCATTGAATACACCTGAATAAATCCGAATAGCAACACCGCTATAAGAATTACAAGAAACAAGAGACCGCTGCGCCTCAGCCCGGCTAAATCCGCACTTCGTAGTTCAAGCTGCAATTGTAGCGGAAGATCTGAGAAGCTCTGTAGTGGAATAGCCACATGTGTGTCACCAATGAGCGCACCGACATCGCGCACCCTACTCACATCCGCTGGCCGTGAAACAACAATATATTGAAAATCGTCAATGAGGCCTGCCTCTTCATAGGCACGTCGGTCCGCGCGTGACAAGGCGGTCAATGCACTTTCGGTAATAAAGAACTCATCTTCAATAAGCGTCCGCTGTTCCGGTTCAATATCGCCTGGAAGCTCTACGGAGGAATCGACTGCGCGCCGACGGTTCAGTACATGGTGGTCTAAGGCTCGTTGCAACACAACCGGGAGGAGGAGCTCACCAACAGTTGCTATGAGAAGTGCCATGAGCGACAAGGCGGTAACGAGCTTGTAGGGCCGCAGAAAGGCCAGGAGACGCTTCATAATGAGTGGGTCGTAACCCTTGATAACTTTCTCTTCTTCCATGTCTTCCGCCCTACGCTCGCGCGCGCCCGGTGCGCTCAAGCTGCTGGATGCGATACACCTGTTCGTAAAAACCGTGGCTATGAAGCAAGGTAGCGTGTGTTCCGCTTTCCGAAACCTGACCTGCTTCAATGACAACAATAAGGTCGGCGCGCTGAAGGGTAGAAACCCGGTGTGAAACTATAACGGTCGTTTTGTCTTTTCGATACTGTAGCAGGTCAGCCAAAATGCGCTCTTCGGTTTCGGTGTCTACTGCCGAGAGTGAGTCGTCGAGGATCAAGATCTGCGGATTAATTGCCAAGGCACGAGCAATGGCTATACGCTGCTTCTGCCCGCCGGACAAGGTGACGCCGCGCTCGCCAACCATCGTCTCGAGTCCTTGGGGGAAAATTGATAGGTCACGGTCAAGAGCGGCAATGCTACAGAGTCGTTGAATAGCGTCTTCGGTTAACTCGTCAACTCCAAAAGCAATATTGCTGCGGATATTGGTAGAGAAGAGGAAGCTATCTTGTGGCACCATGCCAAACTGCCTCCTCAAAGCGCCAATCTCTCGTTTGGTTACATCTATTCCACCCACAAAAACGCTGTTGACCGGCGGATCTAAGAAACGCGGCAGCATTGAAATTATGGTGGATTTTCCTGATCCGGTACGGCCGAGAATTCCAAGTGAACAACCCTCGGGTACTTTGAACGACACATTCTCCAGTGCTTTCGTTCCGTCGGCAAACTCGTAATGAAGCTCTCTAAGCTCTAACTCTGTGCTTGCAACTTCGGTGATTGCCCCCGGGGGTGAGGTGATTTCAGGGCGCTCTTCTAATACAGCGTTAATACGCTTCAGGGCTGCGGCTCCCCGCTGGAGCATATTAACTGTGAATCCGGCGCCAATCATCGGCCACGTCAGCATATCCAAGTAGCTTAGGGTGGCCACGAACTCTCCCGGGCTCAAGCTGTCGACCAGCACGGCTTCGCCCCCAAAGCGTAACAATAACAAGGTTGTAGCGCCGGAGAGAAATCCTACAATCGGCATGAAGGAGCCCCAGATCCGAGCTAGTTTGAGATTTCGTAACTGATATTCTTGGTTAGCATCACGGAACCTATTCAAAAAATAACGCTCTTTTACAAACGTTTTTACTACCGAAATACCGGCAAATGTTTCCTGAGTCTGTTCACTTAGTCGTGCAAAGCCCTCTTGAACACGTTTGAAGAGTTTGCTGATTACGCGGCCAAGCAAAAGAATAATTAGGGTAATTGCCGGGAGTGGAATAATAGTTAGGAGCGCGAGACGTGGTGGAATTCGCACGAATAGAATAACAAGAATTGCAAGAGTCATGAAGATGCCGTCTACTGCAGCAACCAGCGCCATTCCGGCGGCCATGCGTACATGCTGGAGATCATTTGTTGCACGCGCCATGAGGTCACCGGTCCGGGTCCGCCCAAAATACTCCGGTGAAAGAGTTAAGAGGTGAGTAAAGAAGCGGGCACGCAGGCTTGCCTCAATTGTGCGTGAAGCGCCGTGAATAAAATACCGCCATCCAAAACGCCCGGCCGCAATTGCGGCCGAAATCACGATTATCCAGATCAGGGCAGAAACGATGTCGGAGCGAGCAAATTGCCCGCCAGCAATGATATCAATGGCAATGCGCATAAGTTGCGGTATAAAAAGCTGTCCTCCGCTTGCAACTACCAAGGCAAGCAAACCAGCGATATAACGCCATTTGTGCTCGCGCAAATACGGGAGAAGGGTTCGGTATTCGTGTAACATGCTACTTATGCATCCATGTGTTGCCAGCTGTTGATCTGGCTGGTGATTGTTTGCTGGGCGGATTTCAGAGTAGCCGCTACTTCTTGTTTGGTTTGTGGAGCGGGGTATATCTGCATGATTCGAGCCCGATATGCTTTTTCACGAGTATCACGCACTAATGATGTGAAGTGACTCACTTTGTATCCGCCGTCCACAGCTACTGCAACTATTGGGAGCGGGTTGTATTCAAGTACTCGACGTACCGCGCCCGCACTAAAGGTCTTCACTTGACCGTCGCGTGAGCGAGTGCCTTCCGGAAAAACCACTGGGCAGTATCCGGACTTGCTGTTACGTCCAAAGACCCCTAGCCTGTGCATAGTGCTTGAGTAATTTGCTCGTCGATCTATCATAGCGTGTTTCTGAGCGCGAAGCACATGTGAAACGGCTGGATACCAATGCTCCAGCTCCTTCTTAGCCACAAAGCGAAGGGAATGATGGGGAAAAGCAAATAATAATACCGCTATATCAACCAGGCTCTGATGATTGGCAATGAGCAAGCACTGCTGTGGAACATCCTCCTCAGGAACGTCGGACGCAATTTCGACATTGAGTCCCCCGTACAGCCGAGCAACGGCAAAGAGTTCTCGTGTCCAGTTCCAGATATTATTCTTTATGTATTTTCGCGCAGTTGAGTACCGGAACGCCGTGAGTACCTTTAACTGTAGATCCCACGTATATAATAACCCACTAACGGCAGCCACAAAAAATATTGAGTTCATCTTGTTGCTCTCACCTTTGTAATCTATGCTAATCTACAAGCATTCTTGCTAAAAGAAAAGACTGGGCGCATATGGGGAAAAACAGCGTGGCAGCCGCTATGGCACCACCGGTGGCTCGGCCGGTGAACACCTTGACACTCAAGGAGTTATTTGATAGCGTTCAGCCTCAATTCATGAATTTGTCCACGGAGGATACATAGTTTGATCAAAGTAGGTTCCGCCGCTAAGCGGCATCGTCAAAGTGAAAAGCGCCGAGTTCGTAACCGGTCGGTTCGTAGCCAGGTTCGCACCGGAACTCGTAAATTCATAGAGGCGTTCCAGGCTAATGAAAAAGATAACGCGCAGCAGCGTTATTTAGAGTTGACCAAGCTCATTGATTCGGCTGCTTCTAAGGGGATTATGCCCAAGAATAGCGTCGCGCGAAAGAAGTCTCGTCTGAACAAGAAGCTCAACGCGATCATCTCTTCACAATAGAGTCCGCACGCAGGCACATAGGGCGCGACGCAATTGCCAAGCTGCGTCGCGTAGTGGTGCGGTAATACGGGTTGGTTGGAGGTGAAACCGTGGCGAATGATAAACTCACCAAAGCTGAGATCGTTGAGTCGATTGCCGAAGAGTGCGACGTTAGTAAGAAAGACATTCAGACAATCGTTGACTGTTTTTTTGCTGAGGTTAAAACGGCTTTGTGCGACGATCGTGTTGTGGAGTTTCGCGGTTTCGGCACCTTTGAAGTTCGCACTCGCAAGGGGCGCGAAAAGGCAAGAAATCCGAAAACCGGCGATACCGTGAGTGTTCAATCGCACGCTGTTGTGGTTTTTCGGCCCGGCCGTGAATTAAAAGAGAGCGTTTGGAGTCTTCGAAGTTCGGCTGATGAGTAATGGGTCCAGAAAAGCTTCTCTTGCAGCTCACAAGCAGAAGAAACAAGGCTCTTTGAGCAAACCGTCACACATAAAAAACATAACTGTAGATTTTAGCCTTATCGTAGCTGCTGCGCTGCTTTTTTCGGCCGCTTTTCCTAACCCTGTCAACCATTACGGCTTCGGGTTTCTTGGTTTTGTTGCGATACTGCCGCTGCCGCTTCTTGTTCGGCGTGCGTCCTGGCGGATGATTGCTCCTTATGGTTTCGTCTACGGTTTTCTCACGTATTCGCTTTTTAACTATTGGCTGTTGAACTTCCATCCACTGGCCATTTTTATTGTGCCGGTCATCTACGCGGTGTATTTTACGGCACTGTTTCCCGCGCTTAAGCTAGCCGACCGAGTTTTTCCTCGTTACGGATTTCTTGTACAGCTGTGCTTTTGGTTGGCTTACGAATACCTGCGCACTCAGTTCTTTTTGGGGTATCCCTACGGTATACTCGGGTATAGCCAGTTTATGGTTTCGCCGTTGGTGCGGGTTTCTGGACTCGTTGGCATTTGGGGGGTATCCGCTCTCGTGGTCTATCCCGCGGTGTATCTTGGTCGCGCTTTTTTCTCAGGTCTCACCCAACCTCACAAGCGGATCGCGTTTTTATTACGTAGTAGGCCACTTCCCGCTCTTGTATACCTTGGTGTACTCGCTGTGGCATTATTCTATGGGTTTGTGAGCTCGGTGGACTATTCAGAGGCACGGCATGTTCGAGCCGCGATGGTGCAGCAGAATGTAGACCCGTGGGAGGGTGGACTGCAGGCTTACCGCGCATCCTTAAATGCCTCGCTACGACAGAGCTCGGCGGCCCTCGCGGAGGATCCCGACATCGATATTGTTATCTGGAGTGAGACCTCATTCGTACCGGCAATTGCGTATCATACTCGATATCGTGAGCGTCAAGAGAGTTACGAGTTGGTGCGAGAGCTGGTAGGGTATCTTGAGCAACAGGATGTCCCCTTTGTGCTGGGCAACGGCGATGGACGCATGGTTCGCAATGAACAGGGGGAACTTGCCCGCGAGGATTACAACGCAGCATTGCTCTTTAACGACGGTGAGTTCACCGACGCATATCGTAAAATCCATTTGGTGCCGTTTACCGAGCATTTTCCTTACCGCGATACGCTACCGTGGCTGTATGGGTTGCTGGTAGAGAACGATACCACCTTTTGGCAGGCGGGGGATGAGTACACAGTGTTCGAAGCGGCCGGTATGGCTTTCGCTACGCCAATTTGTTTTGAGGATTCGTTTGGATATTTGACGCGCAACTTCGTTAACGCAGGAGCCGAGGTCATTGTGAATCTTACCAATGATTCCTGGGCACATTCTGTACCCTCTGCAATGCAACACATGGCGATGGCAGTATTTCGTGCAGGTGAAACCCGGCGTTCGGTGGTGCGAGGAACCAACGGGGGCATGACCTCGGTTATCGATCCTAACGGGGAAATTTCGGCTTTGTATCCAGCCTTTGTTGAGGGCTATCTGATTGCGGATGTACCGGTCTATACCGAACGAGGCACCCTGTACCTGCGTATCGGTGACACGGTAGCGGTTTTTATGACCTTCTCTGCGTTCGTTCTTCTCGTCTTCTGTGGTATCCGAACGGCGCTTGACAAATTACAAGCAAACCATTGAGAATACCAAAGTGTATCTATAACCACCTACCAAGGAACGCTCCATGCAGAATTCGAGCATATTGATTGTCGATGACGAGGAAATAAACCTTAACTTCTTTGATGTAATGTTGAGTAAACTAGGGTTCACCGTGTTCACCGCATCAAACGGGGAAGATGCGCTTGACAGTATCCGAGAGAATCAGCCCGACTTAGTGATGCTCGACAATATCATGCCCAAGCTTTCCGGCTGGGAAGTCACCCGTATTGTGAAAAACGATGCGGAGTACGATCATCTTAAGGACACACCCATCATAATGTTCTCAGCGATGGACGATGTGCAGGACAAGATCGAGGGCTTTGAGCTGGGGGTCGAGGACTACATAACCAAGCCGTTCAACTTCTCCGAGGTGCTTGCGCGAATCAAAGCGGTGCTGCGAGATAGGGAGCTATCACAACAAGTGCTCAGACGGGAACGGCGTATCGCGTTGATTGAGTCGTTGAATAAATCGCTGGTGCATTTTTCCGGGCATTTGGAAGGTCCTGTCACTGAGCTGAAGCAAGCCGCTGACATGCTTGATCCTACCGATACCGAGGCGGTCAAGCGCTTTGTTACCCTAGTGGGCCAGGAAACGGCGGCAACCTTGGGGGCACTTGAGGAGCTTCAGACCGAGATTCGCGATCTGAGTGAACAGGATGAGGAGCTTCGTGAGGGAGAAGTGACTGTGGCCGCACTTGATGCCAAATATCAGAGAAGCTTTAGCAAGCTCCGTGAAACTGATCTGGATGAGGTCCAAAGATGATCACCGCCGAGAAACAGCAAGTGCTTGATTTTTTCTCAGAGGGACGGAAACTGTATAAGCTTATGGAGTTCGAGCAGGCGAGAGAGTTTTTCTCGAAAGCTCTTGAAGTGGACCCTAACGACGGGCCCTCAAAAGTGTACTACGCACGTTGTGCCCATTACATGGAGAATCCTCCACCGGAGGACTGGGATGGTGTGTTTGTGATGAAGACGAAGTAACAACATGGCACGAACCTTGGATGCCCGCAACGTTCCGCGCACCACAAGTCGAATTGGACGCCTTAGTAGCCTAAAAGGTACAATGAGGTTCAAGGAATCGGTGCGTATTAGCGGACGTTTTGAAGGGGAAATCTCGGCGAGCGGGTTCCTCTACATTGATGAAGGTGCAGAAGTCATTGCAAACGTGTCGGCCGAAACCGTGATTATTGCTGGTATTGTTCGAGGAAATATTTTCGCCTCCGGCAATCTTGAGATGCTTGGTGGCGGCAAGGTGTATGGGAACGTTCAGGCCGCAAAATTGCGTATTGCCGACGGAGTCGTTTTTGAGGGTACCTGTGAAATGCTCAAGAATCCAAAGTCGGTCGATGTATTTGCGGCTCCGGCCGAACAGCTAAAGGAATCAAGCAGAACTCTGTATTGACAATACTGCGGTGAGCGAATATAGTATGGGTGTGAGGTCTTTTTGTCCTCTCGCAATCCTTACACCGTTTCGATGTCAATTCTGCACTAGTTTGTATAAAACTGTAGTGATATGCTTTGGCTGATCGTCGCACCATGATGCGAAGTACACCGGAAACAGATCACGAAAACCGTAGAGCCTGCCGCACACCTGTATTGGTACGAGACCGAGCGGGCATCCCGAACGGAAAAGAGTCAAAACACCGCGGAGAATCCTGTACATGAATAGTGATAACACCAAGGCTGAGGAATCAGCTTCAACTGAAAATGGGCGCAATGAGAACGAAGAACGTGCTCGCAAAGCGCCACGCAAGAAAAAAGTGCGAGTTGCGCTCATCAAAGATAACGATAACGATAAAACTGGCGAGAACCCTGCCGCTAATAACGGCGCCGAGGACGACACAAAGAGTGGAGGTGAACAACAATCCACCGCCGACATGAATGCCTCGGTAGAGTTCGATGAAGAAAAACCCGAAAGTGATGAAGACAAGGCTTCCGGCCCGAAGCAGCGTGGCTCACATGACCGTTTTGGAATGTGGACCGGTCATCTAAGCGCTGATCAACTCAAGGACAGTAAAACTCTGAGCATCAACGATCTAACACGGCTCAACATGAAGGAGCTGCGCAAGGTTGCCGCCAGAATTGGAATTGCTCAAGAGAATCTTTTGTCGCTGAAAAAGCAGGAAGTAATCTTCGCGGTGCTCAAGGCGCATACAGGGAAGAACGGCACTATATACGCCTATGGCTCGTTGGAAATTCTACCGGACGGCTACGGCTTTCTCCGTTCGCCTCAAAACAGCTACTTGCCGGGCCCCGACGATATCTATATCTCACCATCGCAGATTCGCCTCTTTAACCTCAAAACTGGGGACACCGTGTACGGTCAGATTCGCCCGCCGAAAGAAGGCGAACGATTCTTTGCTATGTTGCGTGTAGAAAGTGTCAACTTTGACAATCCCACCGTGGCGCAGACCCGTATTCCGTTTGATAATCTAACGCCCCTGTATCCGGACCAGCGTCTCAATATGGAGATGCGCAATAAAGACTCATCAACACGTATGATCAATTTGTTTTGCCCAATCGGCAAGGGACAGCGTGGACTGATCGTTTCGCCTCCTCGGACCGGAAAAACGGTGTTGCTACAAAAAATTGCCAATGCTATAACCGCGAATCACCCTGAGGTGTTTCTCATTGTGCTGCTTATTGACGAGCGTCCTGAAGAGGTCACCGACATGCAGCGTAATGTTCAGGCAGAGGTGGTGTCGTCAACCTTTGACGAGCAGGCAACTCGGCATGTGCAGGTTGCAGAGATGGTGCTTGAGAAGGCACGACGTTTAGTGGAACACAAACATGATGTTGTGATTCTGCTTGACTCCATTACTCGCCTTGCTCGTGCCTACAACCAGACC
Source organism: Spirochaeta sp. (assembly GCA_020201015.1). Lineage (GTDB taxonomy): Bacteria > Spirochaetota > Spirochaetia > DSM-27196 > SLAA01 > SLAA01. Next base: position 17,833 of record JAIVHN010000001.1, read on the forward strand.
GTACCTACTTCAGGAAAGATTCTATCGGGTGGTGTTGACTCCAACGCGCTACATAAGCCTAAGCGGTTTTTTGGTGCGGCTCGTAACATTGAAGACGGTGGGAGTCTGACCGTTGTTGCTACCGCACTGATTGAGACAGGCAGTCGTATGGATGAGGTCATTTTTGAGGAGTTCAAAGGCACCGGCAACATGGAAATAATTTTGGATCGCAAGCTTGCCGACCGGCGTCTTTTTCCTGCTATTAACATTAAGCGCTCCGGAACCCGTCGTGAAGACCTGCTTCTCAGTGAAGAAGAGCTTCAAAAAATGTGGGTGTTGCGGAAGGTGATTAATCCAATGGACGATGTCGAAGTGGTTGAGCTGCTCGTTGACAAGATGCAAAAAACTGCGAATAATGACGCTTTCCTTCGCTCGATGAATACAACGGGCATGGGTGAGTAACAGGAGTAAAGCAACATGAAAGAAGGAATTCATCCGGGTTTTCGTGAAGTAGTGTTCCAAGACACTGCGTCCGGTACAATGTTTTTGAACCGTTCAACTGTCGCAACCAAAGAGACAGTTACCTACGAGGGTAAAGAGTATCCACTGTATCAGGTGGAGATCTCCAGCGCTTCGCATCCCTTTTACACCGGTAAGCAGCAGCTTGTTGATACCGCCGGGCGGGTCGAGCGATTCAAGCGAAAGTACAACATCAAGAGCTAAAGTTACAGCGCGTGACTGCTCGGTTATGGTCGCGTCAATGTGTTCTTAGTAACTGCTGTTCCTAAGAGCGTTTGCTTTGGAACTCCCAAACCGCAAGCGCGGCGGTGACCACGATTAAAAAAGCCCATGCTAGATAGTCTCCCCAGCGGGTATAGATTGTCGGGCGTGGGCTTTGTCGTATTGTGACACTACCTGCATAGTAGTCCTGTTCAAACATCGGCAACTCAAATACTCGACGTCCGTGGGGATCTACAACTGTGCTCAACCCGGAGTTGCTACTCCTAATGAGAGTTGTGCGCATTTCAACAGCCCGGAACTGTGCAGCGACAAAGTGTTGGGTTTGGGCCGAGTTGGTTTGACTCCAGCTATTGTTCGTGAGGTTAATTAAAACTTCGGCACCTTCCCGCACCATCGCACGTGCTACGCCGGAAAAAGCGTCTTCAAAGCAGACCGGTGTTGCAAAACGCAGTGGGGTATGCCTATTTTGAAGAGCTATCTCAAAGACCGTAATCTTCGGGCCTGGTGTCCAGGTACCATAAATGCCGACCACCTCGCGGAAAAAGGTTCTCACCGATTTGAACTCCCAGAATGGAATGTTCTCTGCAAATGGAACCAGCTGACGCTTGCCGTAATTTTGCTCAAGCTCGCCCTGAGGATTTATGAGGAGCGTCGAGTTGTACGAAAGCCAATCTTCTTCATAGCGCTCTACATGTGGACCACCGGTCAGCAGTGGTATACCGGCCTCCGCGATGAACGCCACCAAAGGATCGTTCGCCGGAAAACTGCGGTAATACTGGCGGTCACGGGCGTAGGGGCGCCTCAACAAGGTTTCGCTCCAGACTATGAGGTCCGGTACAACCGGCGATAGTTCTCGTAAACCGCGGCGACTGAGCCGCTGTGCTACGAGTAGCGAAGGTTCCTCGTTGCCACGTTCCCAGCTGTCGGTATTGTTCTGTACCATGACCAGTTCTAATTCCGCTCGGACTGGAACCGTACGCGTTAGCGAACGGTACCCGTAAACCAGCATTAAGGTAAGCAGGATTAGACAAAAACCGGTTGATTGCAGAATACCTCCTTTTGAAAGCGGAGCTATCTCTACATCGTACTGATGTACGGTCGACTCGTTCGCTAAGGAGGGGATTTTCACTTGTTCGTTGGGCCCACACCCACGGCCGACCCGCTCACGGTGGTAGAGAAGTTCTGCACCCACAAGGTTGGTCGCGGCAAACAAGAAGGATAACGCCCACACGCCAGTGACATCTACATGTTGAATCAGAGGCAGGTATACTCCAGCAGGGTATGAAATTAAGCCCCACGGGTAGCCCAAAAACCCTACCGACTTTAAAAACTCATAACCTGCCCAGGCTGCCGCGGCAATAAATATACGCTCGGCACGGACGGGCGGTTGCATGATGCGCTGGAGCACTGGAAATAACAGGGAGTTATACAGCGAATAGCCGATTATCGGACCGCCTATAGTCCAGACGGCAAACTCGCCGAAGTTGGCAAGCCAATAATTTGAGAGCCCTGTTGAAATAACGGCAAAAATAACACCGATACGTATTGAGTCTCGTATTCGGCGGCTACGCAGTAAAGCATAGAACAAGGGAATAAGCGCTATTGGTGCAATGAGAGGCGTTCCGTAAGGAATAAACTCGTTGGGTAGTGCGGCGGCAAGGAGCAGTCCTGATGCCGCCGCGTAGAGGCTATCTCGGTGAATCATGACGGCAGCTTAGCACCAACAGGCCGGGTTGTGTAGGATGTTGTGACCCGGGTGTGACGCAGGGTGGAACTACGGTTCGACCCCGGGCCTGACACCGGGTGGACCACACCAAATTCATTGTTTGCCAGAGTTGCAATACTCGTTGGGCCTTATTCGACTACTTTGAGACTTTTTGTTGAATGTTTATGCAATGATATGTATAATCTGGCTGCACGCCGGGAAACCAAGGAGGCGTACGGTCGTATGAACTCAAGACACGTAGTACAGGATCTTAGTATTCAGGAGCTTGCTTCGGCAGAACAGAGCGCGGAATTGCACGAACAAGAGTATGGAGCACCACCACATGTAACGGTGTCAGCACCTGGCTCCGTTTTACTTATGGGGGCCTATACCGAGCACTCGGACGGTCTGGTTTTTGGGCTGCCCCTTGAACAGCGGATGATCGTAAGCATTAGTCGACGTACCGACAATTCGTTACGCTTTTTCGCCGCAGATCTCAATGAGAGAAAACGCACCAGTGTTTCGGCCCTCAAGTATAAGCGCGAAGACCGGTGGGCGAACTATCTCAAAGGCGTTGTTATGCAGCTGCAGCGACTTGGTTGTCCGGTACGCGGTTTGAATGTTACCGTATCCGGAAGTGTTCCTAGCGGCATAGGATTGGGGTCCTCGGCCGCACTAGAAGTTGCGTGCGCGGTCGCGCTTAAGAACGTATATGACTTCAAAGTCTCCGACATGCAGTTGTTGCAGTGTGCGCGCAGGGCTGAGCAAGAGTATACCGGAGTAGAAACCGGTCTTTCTGCCTACTTAACGACATATTTCGGTGAGCCTGGACATGCTGTCTATATCGATTCTCGCAGTCTTGAGCATTCATTGGTTCCGGTTAGTTTTGAAGATGCAGTTTTCGTGGTTACTAATCCACATGTGCAGAACTGTTTCTCTGAGGAAGATGAAGCTTCGCGCAGAGACGATTGCCGATTATGTGTTGAGAAACTGCACGGTACACACGGTGGGTATGCGCTACGCGACTACGGTATTGAAGATGTAGAAGAGGGTCTTGGTATCATGTCCGAGGATGTGCGCCGCCGCTGTTTACACGTGGTTAATGAAATGCAACGTGTACGTGAGGCAATACCCGCAATACGCACGCACGACAAGGTCGATCTTGGCAAGATGATGGTTCGCTCGCACACGAGTCTGCGGGACCTCTACGAAGTTTCTTACCCGGAGTTGGACTGGCTTGTGAAACGTTCTTGTGAAATAGCTGGTATACATGGCGCCAAGCTTGCCGGTTCGGCTACCGGGTGTTGTGTCGTCACGCTCATTGACCAAGGTGCACTTGAGGCGTATCGTGAAAAACTTGACGAGTATGAGAGGATATTCGGTTTTCCGGGAGATTATTTCGTGCTCAACTTGCTAGCGGCGTCTCGACTAGATACCTCCACATCGTAGTCGCAGCTCCTTTCCAAAACACACAGCAGCTCGTATACTGTACCCGTTAGCTATCGAGCAGACGCTGTACATGTGTTCGATTTCATCTTGGATCAAAGGACCAGAAGCTTGTGAAAATTCTATTAACCAATGACGACGGCATAAGCAGCCCCGGAATTGAGGCGTTGTACGATGGTCTCTCCGCGGAGCATGAAGTCTGGATCCTGGCGCCCGACGGAGAGCGCAGTGGCATGTCTCACTACATCACACTGCGTGAACCCATGCGGTTCCGTCAGATCAGTGAACAACGATATGTTTCGAGTGGATCGCCTGCCGACTGCGTAATACTTGGCCTACTGAACGCGCTTGAGTTTCGGCCGGATGTTGTTTTATCCGGAATTAATCTTGGTCCAAATCTTGGCTCGGATATCGTTTTTTCCGGGACTGCTGCGGCTGCACGGCAGGCGGCGTTTATGGGTGTTCCAGGAATTGCGCTTTCACTTGACGGTTTTACGCCCCCTTTTCATTTTGAACCGCTACTTAGGCTTTTGCAAGAACGGCTGGCTGAGTTTGTCGGACATTGGCGGGAGGGGTACTTCCTGAATATAAATTCCCCGAACCTTTCCAACCTTGAGATGCAGGTAGAGGTGACATCGCCTTGTGTTCGGGTGTATCATGATGCCTTAGCCGAGTTTTCGACACCAATTGGTGATAAATACTTCTTTATGAACGGAAAACCGGTTGAGACCGATCTTGTCCCGGGGACAGATTGGTATGCGGTATCGCATGGTGCAATATCGCTAAGTGCAATTCAACTGAATCCGGTGAGTCATGAGCATTCGAAGGCCTACGAACAACTACTCCTCACCCGCAGATAGGGGCGGTGCCAATAAGGGTGCTGGGCGAGGTGTCTCCCATGCCGATGAGCCTCGGAAAGGTAGAAGCCTTACCAAGTCTAAAGGCTCTGCACCTGGCAACCCACTACGAGAGGGCGTCCGACTATTTCAGCAAAAGAAGTATGATGCTGCAGTGCAGGAGTTGTTGCAGGCTAAGCCTTCGAGCGAAGACTACCCGCGACTTTCATACTATCTTGGTCTCTGTTACACACATTTGCATAGTTATGATGAGGCGCTACTGTATCTTGAACAGGTAGTGACGTCGGAAATTGGCCTACCGCACATTTATCAGAGTCGCATGATTCTTGGTTACATCTATACCGTGACAGAACGTTACCGGCTCGCCGAGTTTGAGTTCAGCAAGTTGCTTGATGAGGGCTTTGAGTCGGCGAAGGTGCACGCGGCTCTTGGCCATGTGCTATTTGCTCAAAATCAAAGTGGCAACAGTATAGAGCACCTTGAGCGTGCGCTTGAAATGGATCCCGAGAACGCTACGGCGCTTAACTCCCTTGGTTACGTTATGGCGGAGAACGACATGCGTCTTTCCGAGGCGTTTGAGTACTGTAAACAGGCGGTCAAAGCCGCGCCGCATAATCCGGCTTATTTAGACAGCCTGGGCTGGGTCTTCTTTCGTCGGCGACAACTCCCGGAGGCACGGCGAGTTCTTTCTGAGGCGCTCAAAAAGGCGCCGAACCACCCCGATATCCGGGCGCATCTGCGTACGGTCATTAATGAGATAAAACGTGACGGAGAAACGTCACTGAACTCAAGCATTGGGGCTGAGGTACCTGAGGAATGAACTCAAAAGTCTTGCGTGGTCTTCTTGTACTATCGCTAGTGGTGTTCCCGGTTGTAGTGGCTTCATCACAGCAAATTAATATGGATGCGCTATCTGCGGAAGAAGATTTTCGCTGGGGCGTACGTGCATTTCAGAACGCACGCTACAACGAGGCAATCTTGTCTTTCGAACAGTCTTTAGCAAATAGACCGGATGTTCCTATTGTCCGGGAATGGTTGGGGCGGGCCTACTACTACTCAGGTTTCTACGAACCGGCTATTGATGTGTGGGAAGCCCTTATAGCCGGGGGGTACGCGCAAAACCGACTTGCCAACCGAATTGAACTGATTCGTTCCGCGCAAGGCATTGGACCCGAAACAGCTCCCGAAGACCGTTTCGTCA
>JAIVHN010000062.1 GCA_020201015.1 Spirochaeta sp.
GATATCGCAGAAGTTCACCGCACGGTGTTGCCTCGTATCGAGCTTATTCATAATTCACGCGATGTACATCTTGAGGTTAGCTCGCCTGGAATTTCACGTACCTTCAAAAGCAATCGCGAGTTTGCAGTTTTCCGCGGCCGAGCGGTTTTTGTTCTAAGCTCGGCTTCTGAAGACTGGATACAAGGATACATTGAGGATAGTAACGAGCACTCCGTAATTCTGCGTACGCAGGGCGGAAACAAGGAACTACGGTACTCGGATATCCGCAAAACGAAATTAGATGAGTTCCGGGAGGTTAGGTAAAACCGAATGACTTCGGCACTGAACGACGTAATCCGCAATTTGGCGAGCGACAAAGGAATTTCAGAAGAACTGATTCTCCACACTATTGAAGAGTTTCTTTTGGCTGCCTACAAGAAGCGCTACGGCACCTCCGACAATGCGGTTGTAAAATTTGACGAAAATGGTGAAGTAACCCTATTTGCACAGAAAAAGATCGTGGAGGATGTCTACGATCCAGTCACCGAGATTGAACTTGAGGACGCTGTTGTTCTTAACGACGAGTGTGAGATTGGTGATGAGCTGCTGATAGAAATTAACCCGATGGAATTCGACCGGGGCGCAATCCAGAGCGCTAAGCAACGAGCAAAACAAACATTACGAGAAATACAGAAAGATTCGTTGTACTCGGAGTTTAAGGACAAAGTTGGCGAAATGATCATTGGCTATTACCAGCGCGAACGCAACGGTAATATTTTCGTGGATCTTGGCAAGACGGAGGGCATTCTTCCCAAAAGATACCAATCGCCACGGGAAATATATCGACCGAACGACCGAATCAAAGCGCTTATCTACGAGGTGAACAAGACGCCGAGCGGACTACAAATTGTCCTTTCCCGTACTCATACCGAGTTTGTCCGCCGTGTTTTTGAGCTTGAAGTACCGGAAATCTACGACAAAACAGTAGAGATCTACAAAATTGTGCGAGAACCTGGTTACCGCACGAAAATTGCCGTCTATTCAAACCGTGAAGACGTCGACCCGGTCGGTGCGTGTGTAGGTATGCGCGGAGTGCGCATTCAGTCTATCGTACGGGAGCTCGAAGGCGAAAAAATTGATATCCTTAAGTACGATATAGACCCGGTTGAGTTTATTACAAACGCATTGTCGCCTGCTGAGGTATCACAAGTTGTGGTTCTTGATGAAGCGAAACGTCAAGCACTTGCCATAGTTGCCGACCATCAGCTGTCTTTGGCCATCGGGAAGCAGGGGCTCAATGTACGGCTAGCGAACCGACTTGCAGACTGGTCAATCGATGTCAAGACCGACGAGCAGTTTGACGAAATGGATCTTTCTGCCGAACACAAACGTGCAGTTTCACGGCTGTTTCGGGAAGATACGGCTGAACCTCAGGATGAAGACCCTGAGATTTCCGTACTGCCCGGTATTACTGAGAGTATGCTTGCGGCGCTGAAAAACATTGAGATTGAACATATATCGGATTTGGTAGAACTTGATTTCGACGATCTCGACTCCATTGAAGGTCTTGAGGCAGCCGAACGCACGGAGCTCCGCCGTATTATCACCGAAAGTGTTGAGTTTATCGAGCCGGAAGATGAAGACCAAGTAGAAACTCAAGTGGAAGAAGAAAGCGGATACGACGCTGAGCTAGCTGCTGAAGATAGCGAGCAGTCGCACATTGCACAAGATGCGCTGCCGGACGAAACCGAGGGAATTGTGAGTGACGACGACCAGGACGATACCGAAGAAATCACTAAGGTGTCTGAGCTTCCAGACATTACTGAAGACATTGCCGCCGCGCTTTTGGCTTACGGAGTAGAAGAGATTATAGATCTCTTAGGCCTCCCCAATGCCGAGTTAGAACAGATTCCAGGGTTGAGCGCCGAGGGAGCAGCGTTTCTTCGGCAAATAATTGCTGAGAACGTAGAAATTGTCGAACAAGAGGACGAGGATGAGTAATTAGTCTCACGCCGATCATAACCGGCGTAACACTCGCAACGATACAACAGGGAAAAGGAACTATGGCTGAGGATCAGGATAAACAGCAGAAACCAAAAACGACACTCATTAAGCACCGCAAAGAGGAGCCAAAGCAAGAAGCAGCTCCTCCAGCTGGAGGTGAGGGCGACAAGCCTGAAAAGAAAAAAGTTCGTGTCGTCGTCAAACGAAAGCCAAAACCTCAGCCAAGCAGTTCCGAAGCCGGCGACTCTAGTGGTGCTTCAACACGCACGCCCGGCGCATCGGACTCGGACGACACACGTGCAAAGTCGCCTACAGACAGGCCTGCGGTAGAACGCACCCGACTTCGGTCCGAGGACGAACGACGACCGGGCGCTCCTACAGGCCGCGACTCCGGTTCGCCTCCCGCAGGTGACCGTTCACGCCGTGGCCCGACCGGCCGCCCGGAAAACGGACCCCGACCTCCTCAGGATCGTGATCGAGGCGGCTATTCAGGCAGTAGTGATAGATCTTCCGGTGGATACGGCGACCGTGGCCGCCCACCACAGCGCAGTGGAACCGGCTCCGGCGGTGGATACCCACCGCGACCGAGTGGTGATCGTGGTCAGTCAGGCCCAGGCCAGAGAGGCCCCCAGTCCCGCACCGGCGGTCCTAGTGAGTGGTCCTGGTAGACCGGGCGGCTCCGGTCCCGGACGCCCGCCAGGTCCAGGCGGACGTGGCCCGGGTGGTCCAGGTGCTCCCCGCGGAGGATCGGGTAGCGGCGCGCCTCCTTCTCCCACCGATAGGGGTGCCCAACAGAAAAGACCACCGCGAGGGCGCGGACGAAAAGGGGATAACTACAAGAAGGATCGCTACCAAGAGAAGCAAATTAGCTTCAAGAACAAGAAGCCCATACCAAAGGTGAACCCGGTGCCGAAAGAAATCGACATCATGGAGGTCATCACGGTATCCGATCTTGCGCGCAAGATGAACCTCAAGGCCTCGGACCTCATTGGAAAACTCATGGCTATGGGTATGATGGTTACCATTAACCAGCAGATTGACGCCGAAACTGCGGAAATTCTTGCTGCCGAATACGACTGTAAGGTTCGCATCGTTTCTCTTTACGATGAGACGGTGATCGAAACGCCAAAAGATGAAGAGTCGGATCTAAGAGGTCGCTCACCGATAATTACCGTTATGGGACATGTCGATCATGGTAAAACCAAGTTGCTCGACGCAATTCGTACCACGGATGTGGCGGCCGGAGAGTCCGGCGGTATTACGCAGCATATTGGTGCGTACCAGGTGATAACACCCCATGGAAAACTCACCTTTCTCGATACGCCGGGGCATGAAGCATTTACTCTCATGCGTTCACGTGGCGCGCAGGTAACGGACTTTGTCATTTTGGTAGTGGCAGCAAATGACGGTGTCATGCCGCAAACTGTAGAGGCCATTGACCATGCTCGCGAAGCCGAAGTACCGATCATCGTAGCCATTAACAAAATTGACCTACCTGGTGCGAATCCGGATCGTGTTAAGCAACAGCTCTCGGAACACAATCTTACCCCGGAAGCCTGGGGCGGCTCGACACTTTACTGCGAGATTTCAGCACTCAAGCGCCAAGGCATCGATGAGCTTTTAGAGACCATCATGCTACAAACCGAGGTAATGGAACTCAAGGCAAACCATGACGCGCCCGCCGAAGGGAAGGTTATTGAGTCTCGTATTGATCCAGGTCGGGGAACCGTTTCCACTGTGCTTATTGAGCGGGGAACCTTGCGTGTTGGGGACAGCTTTATCGCGGGGATTTTCCCTGGGAAAGTACGAGCTATGTTCAACGACCGTGGTGAGCGAGTAACCGAGGCAACCCCGTCAATGCCAGTTGAGATTCTTGGTTTTACCGGTGTGCCGGATGCCGGAAATCCCTTCCAGGTTACCGAGAGCGAGAAATACGCTAGACAGATCGGTACAAAACGGCAGGAGCTCCGTAAGGTTGAAGAAGCAAAGAACGTTAAGAAAATTACGCTTGACAACCTCTACGACAGCATTCAGGCCGGAGCAATTCAAGAGCTCAAAGTCATAATTAAGGGCGATGTTCACGGTTCTGTTGAGGCACTTCAGTCAACGCTGGAAAAACTCTCTACGGCTGAGATTCGTCTCGCAGCAATCCACAGCTCTGCTGGCGCAATCAACGAAAACGACGTTATGCTTGCAGCAGCTTCCAATGCGATCATTGTAGGTTTTCACGTACGGCCTACGCCTCGCGCTCAAGCAGTTGCTGAGCAGGAAAAGGTAGAGATTCGGAAGTACAACATTATTTATGACGCAGTTGAAGATATCCGTTCTGCTATGGAAGGGATGCTTGCGCCCGACCTCAAGGAAGAAGCACTCGGTACCGTTGAGGTTCGTGATACATTCAAGGTTCCCAAGATTGGCACTATCGCCGGTTGTTATGTGACCAGCGGCAAAGTCCGTCGTGGAGCAATGGCGCATATAATTCGAGACGGTATAGAATTACATACGGGCAAAATTTCTTCACTCAGACGTTTTAAAGACGATGCACGGGAAGTAGATTCAGGATACGAGTGCGGTGTAGGTATTGAGAAGTTCACCGACCTTAAACAGGGTGACATCCTTGAAGTCTTTGAAATGAAGGAAGTTGCCAAGAAACTTGGTGCACCACTTTCGGATAAAAAAGACGAGAAGAAGGCCCCCAAGGACCAGTCATGAGCGGACATAGACTCGAGCGAGTTGAAAGTCTCCTTACCGAAGAAATTGGTAGACTCATCCTGAGCGGCGAAATAAAGGATCCGCGGGTAGACACCATGGCGGGAGTGCATGGAGTGAAGGTATCAAAAGACCTCACTCATGCACGTGTGCGAATTTCCGGATACTTGGAACCCACAGCACTCGAAGCGGCGGTAGATGGATTAAACAGCGCCGCCGGTTTTATACAAAAACGCCTTGCTACTCGAATAACACTGCGTGTCACGCCTCGTCTTCAGTTCGTGGTAGACACGAGCATAGAAGAGGGCTTCCGAATCAACAAGACAATTGAGGATATCGTGCGTTGAGTAGCGCGCCGTGCGGGCTCATAGTGCTGCACAAACCAACTGGAATTACCTCATTTCGGTCACTTAACACCGCAAAAAAAGCTTTTGGAACGAAAAAGATCGGTCACACAGGAACCCTTGATAAGTTTGCTTCAGGGGTGTTGCCAGCACTTGTCGGAACCGCGGCCCGGTTTAGTTCGTTCTTTATGGATCTTCCCAAAACATATACCGCGACAATCCGTTTTGGCAGCACTACAACAACCTTAGACCCTGAGGGTGAACCGGCGGGCATAGGTCCCTTACCTACACCCGACGCAATACATCTGGTAACGCAAGCTTTTGTAGGTGAAATTGAACAACTTCCGCCTGACTTTAGTGCCTTGCACGTAAATGGTCGCCGGGCCTCGGACATCGCTAGAAGCGGAGAGAAACCCGCCCTCAAGGCTCGTACGGTGTCCATTTATGATCTCATCGTACTCTCATGCTCCGAGACCGAGTTACAGATTAGAGTAGTGTGCTCTCGGGGTACCTACATTCGCGCACTTGCTCGTGATATTGCCAAAAGCCTGGGAACGGTGGCGTATTTGTCCGAGCTCGAGCGCTCTGCGGTAGGAAGCTTTACTCTTGAGGCAAGTGTCAATCCAGACCACATTCGCGGCGTTCAGGATTTACTTCCAATTGAAGCTTTTCTGGAAGCACTCCCCGCAATTGTGCCCCGCAAAGCACCACTGGAAATGGCAGATGCCGTGCGAGATGGCGTGCCTTTGAGTCCACAGATGTTTAGCCTGCCGCCAGATCAGCCTGAGACATCAGCTCTCCTATCACAAGCAGGAGAGTTTCTTGCGCTCTCGGAATTTGACGGATCTGCCTTCCGATATCGATTTGTAAAACCAAGGGATAACGAATGAAAGTAGTAGGGTGGGACGTGCTCACCACACGCAGCATGCGCATTCTGGAACCTTTGTCCGTGGCCTTAGGCGTTTTCGACGGGCTTCATCGCGGGCACCAAGCCCTCATTAAGCACGCCTGTGAATACGGCGACGGAGCTGCTGCCGCAGTGCTCACCTTTATCCCAAATCCCAAGAAAGTTGTCGCACCGTGGAAATACGGCGGTAACTTAGACAGCTATCGACTCCGACTTGAGCTCATGGAGGCGGCAGGAGTCGAGTATCTGATTGTGGTTGGCTTTACCGAGGCATTTGCACGTGTCCCCGGCCGACGCTTTCTTGACGAGCTCAAGCGAACTGTCGATCCTAAATTGGTGGTTGTGGGGCAAAGTTTTAGGTGTGGGCATAAAAACAGTACCGACAGTGGTGAACTTGCTACACACCTTAGTCGTCACGGCATCAGGGTTGACATCATCCCACCTGTTGTAGATAATGTGCTTCGAGAAACAATCAGTAGTACCGGTATTCGGAAAGCCCTCTTACAGGGTGACCTGGTTACCGCTGAAAGACTCTTAGGGCGTAACTACGCAGTGGATATAGTGGAACCTGGGACAGCAAGCTCCAAGCACGAACTGCGATTCGCAAAAGCGAAACTTGATCAACTCATACCGGGTCCAGGACATTACTCGGCCCGCTTGCATTTCGGAGACGCAGAAGCCGACGGTGTCGTAATCACCACCGAGGACAGCCTCATCGTTCCAAATGCCGCTAAAGAGCTACATCGCATCACGTTTTACGCCAACAACACACAGAAGGAGTAGTGGAATGCCGCTAGCAAAAGAACAAACTAAGGAAATCGTCTCCAATTTCGGAGCTTCGGATAAGGATACGGGAAACACCCGGGTCCAAGTCGCATTATTGACCGCTCGAATAACCGAACTCACTGAACATTTTAAGACACATAAGAAAGACCATGCGTCACGGCGTGGCCTGCTGAAGCTTGTCGGTCGTCGCCGACGTTTACTCGCATACCTCAAGTCAAATGACCTTGAAGGTTACCGCAGCCTTATTCAGCAGCTTGGCCTCAGAAAGTAAAGTAGGAGTTTATGAAACAAACAGTCTCTCTCCGTATTGGAGACCACGATCTCATCATTGAGACCGGACACATGGCAAAGCAGGCAAACGGTGCAGTATTTGCCCATTACGCCGGAACCGCCGTGCTCGCAACAGCATGTTGTTCAACCCGACCGGTGGAAGGCTTGGACTTCGTTCCGCTGCAGGTAGAGTATAACGAAAAATACTATGCGGCGGGGAAAATCCCTGGTGGCTTCCTCAAGCGAGAAGGTCGCCTGAAGGATAAAGAAGTCCTTGTCTGCCGGCTTATTGACCGCCCCTTGCGCCCGCTTTTTCAGAAGAGCTTTCAGCGCGAGATTCAGGTTGTACCGACTGTACTGTCGGCCGACCAAGTGAATCCCCCCGATGTTATTGCTATGGTAGCCGCTTCAGCGGCCGTCACCATTTCCGACATACCTTTTAACGGTCCGGTTGGTGCCGTTCGTGTTGCTCGAGTCAATGGCGCATTTGTACTAAATCCCACCTTCCCACAAATGGAAAGCGGGCAACTAGACATTATTGTGTCCGGCAGTGAGCAGGGAATCACCATGGTTGAGGGCGGCGCAGGCCAGGTTAGCGAGGAAGTCCTCTTAGAAGCTATTGAGTTTGCTCGCAAGCCCATTGTCGACCTTTGCGCCATTCAGAATGAACTGCGGGAATTGGTTGGTAAAGAAAAACTACCGCTTGTTGAGAAGACCGAATTCCTAGAGAAAGAAGAAGAGATTCGCTCATACCTCTATCCCAAGTTGGAAGAGGCGTGTTTTGTTATTGGTAAGTTCGAGCGATACGCAGCTATAAAGCAAATTGTTACAGAGGCACGAGAACATTTTGGTGAAGCGGTACCGGAAGAACATAACAAATTGTTCTCCTCACTTGCAGACTCGATAGAGAAAGATATTGTCCGCAAGAGTATCATCGAAAACAAGAAGCGCACCGACCATCGTGGCCCGGAAGACATACGCCCTATTACGTGCGAGCTCGACATTCTTGACCGAACACACGGCTCAGCACTATTTACACGTGGTGAGACGCAGGCACTGGCAATTACTACCTTAGGGACTGTCTATGACGCTCAGATCATGGACGATATTGAAGGTGACCGGCGCGATAGTTTCATGCTGCACTATAATTTTCCGCCCTTTTCAGTGGGTGAGACCGGCCGCATGGGCACAGGCCGTCGCGAAATTGGCCATGGTCATCTAGCGCACCGGGCTTTGGTAAATGTCGTTCCGGGCCAAGACTCATTTCCTTACACCTTGCGTCTCGTATCCGAGGTGCTGGAGTCCAACGGTTCAAGCTCCATGGCAACAGTTTGTGGCGGATCCTTATCACTGATGAATGCTGGTGTACCCATTGAAGCACCGGTCGCCGGAATTGCAATGGGCCTGATCCAGGAAGGTGACAACAACGTCGTGCTCTCGGATATTTTGGGAGAAGAAGATCACCTCGGTGACATGGACTTCAAGGTTGCTGGTACCGAGAAAGGCATCACCGCTTTCCAGATGGACATTAAGGTAGAGAATGTTAGTGCAGACATTATGAAGGTGGCGCTGGAGCAAGCCCGCCGTGGGCGGCTGCACATACTTGAAAAAATGAAAGAGGCAATTGCAGTACCTCGAACGGATTTATCGGAGTATGCGCCTCGCATCATC
>JAIVHN010000179.1 GCA_020201015.1 Spirochaeta sp.
GGACTGCTGCCGACGGATCTGTAAACGAAGGGGCATATACCGGTCGCCTCAGTGTTGTGTACCTCAAAGGAAATGTGGGCGCTGCAGTCAGCGACACCCCGGTGCTGCTTGATATGAGCCCGCCGGAAGTAGATATTCGTCTTTCGCCGCTTCCCTTCTCGCCGGACGGAGACGGGTTCAACGACACCCTCAACATTCTGGTACGCGTTGACGATCCAAGTAGCGTAAAGTCCTGGTCGGCCGAGATTCTTGACCCGGCGGGGAACCGTTTCCTCAGCCTACCTCAAGCACGTTTCCGCAATGGAAGCTTCAGCTGGGACGGCAAGTCCTCAACCGGCGAGTTGGTGCAGTCGGCGAGCGACTATACATTGGTGGTCGTCGCAGCGGACCAGCTGGGCAATGCTGGACGCAGCGAGTCTGTGTTCCCCACCGATATTCTAGTTCTGCGTGACGGCGACCGCCTGCGCATTAGTATATCGAGCATTTACTTCCGCCCCTTCACCGCAGATTATCTTGGAGTCGAGGCCGATGTACGCGAGCGCAACATTGCCACGCTAAATCGCCTTGCCGAAATACTGCAGCGCTATCCCAACCACAAAATTGAGCTGGAAGGGCATGCGGCACGCTTGCTTTGGAATCAACCCGGACGTTGGGAACTTGAGGAGCAGAACACCCTTCTGCCGCTTTCCCACCTGCGGGCCGAGGCAGTCGAAATGGGCTTGGTACAACGGGGAATCGCCTCGGCACGAATGACTACTTTGGGCAAGGGTGGCTACGAACCAATCGTAGAGCACAGTGACGCCCTGAACCGCTGGAAAAACCGACGCGTGGAGTTCTACTTGCTGGACAACTAACGGAGCGTGATAACCCACAGCGCGCGCTTGAGAACAGCGCGCGCTGTTACGGGGCACGTTTGCCGGAGAGAGCGGAGCGAATAGAGACATACTCACCAACGTTCTCGGTAGTGAGTAGGCCAAAAAGCTCGCCCCGAAAAAGGACCGGCATCGACCGTTGGCCACCGGCTTGCATCTGTGCAAAGGCGCTGTCGAGCGTCTGTCCGGCATCGACCGTTACTACATCGCTCACCATGGCCCGCTCAACTGCCGCGTCACTGCCTAACTCACCAAGTGCCTTGGTGAGGCCTTCACGCGTCAGCATCCCTACCAAGCGGCCGTCATCTACTACCGGGAAATCTAACTGAGAGCCAGCAAGCAGCAGCCGGGTTGCATCACTTAAAAGATCCTGCGGTGAGAGCGAATGAAACTCGGTTACCGTAGCCTCTCTCACCATGGTGCCGGAAAAGAAGGTGCGCATCTGCGCCATGTGTGACTCCTGGCCCGCCCCTATCCAGACAAAAACAGCAATGAGCACCAAGAAGGGGTTTCCTATGAAGCCAAGAAACCCGAGCACCAGAGCCATACCTTGGCCAACGGTTGCTGCAAGCGAGGTAGCCTGCGCATAACTCATGCGCAGAGCGAGTACCGCCCGCAGAATTCTGCCTCCATCCATAGGAAAAGCTGGCAGCAGGTTAAAGAGCACTAACGCAATATTCACGGTGAGAAGCCGCATAAGGAAGCTTCCCCGCACAAGAGTCTCAGTATCCGGTGTGCGGAATCCAGTCGTCACGCTAAGCAGGACAAAGATCAACGCCGCAATAACAACGTTTACCGCCGGGCCAGCTGCAGCTACCACCAGTTCTTGGCGGGGGTCGTCCGGCATACGCTCTAAGCGAGCAAGCCCACCTATAGGAAGCAAGGTGATGTCGCGCGTGCGAATACCGTAACGGGCGGCGGTAAGCGCATGCCCGAACTCATGGAGTACTACACAGGCAAACAACGCAAGGATAAAAACGACCGACTGCGCAATTACTGCCGCTGGAGCACCTCGAGAGGTTTCAACGAATGCGACCCAGACAAGCAGCAGGAAGAAGGTTATGTGTACCTTTACGTCTATTGAGCGAAACGAAAAAAGAGGAAATGACCATTGCATGGCTACAAAATAGTTCCACCCGAGCAAATTGGAAAGAGAATTATGCGCTTACTTTTCCATGCAGATAGTCTTCGCGGTTTGCATGCGCAACCATAACAACCCCATTCGAACGCACCTCAAACCGAGTCGACGCACAGTTTCCAAGTTGAAAGCGTCCTGTCTGGATTTGATCTAAGCTCATGCCCAGCGCAATGCCGGTCAGATAGGCCGAGAACATTCGGTGGGTGACCACCAACACGCGTGACTCCCTCCCGATCTCTGAGTATGCCCGCGGAAGCAAGAAATCCTGCCAAAGGCCCTGCGCGCGCCGGTACAGCTCTCCCTTACTCTCGTTGAGATACCCCAAATTCCAGGCCATCTCGTTGTCAAACTCGGTGCCGAAGCTGAACCCTGGATACATCGCCCTAAGCTCCGTTCCGCTTGCCGCGGGAGCAGAACCTACCCCGCGAAACTCAAGCACTCGCGGGTCAACCATCGGTAGTGCGTCGATACACCGCTTCACCCTTTGAGTCGTTTCTAGTGCCCGTCGTGCCGGACTGCTTAGAATCATGTCGATGTACTCGCACGACAGCGCTTTCCCGGCAAGGTCCGCCTGCCGGCGTCCAAGACGGGTCAAGGTGGAGTCTTGCGGGCCGGTATCAACCTCGCGTTCGTCCTGTACCCCGGCTAACAAGCGGTTCGTTGTACTCTGCCCATGCCGTAAAAGAATGAGTTCCATGCTGTTAATCCTGAAAGAAAGTGTTACGAATTATCAATTACGTGTTATGATATCGGCAGTCCGCCGTTTTTGGAGCCGCCGTGTCACACAGTATCGCCCCTATTATCCAGTTAGACAAGGTTGCAGTACGCATAGATGGCAACCAGATTCTTACTAACATTAACCTCAATATTCACCCAGGTGAGCTCGTCATGATCAGCGGCAACAATGGGGCCGGAAAGTCTACTTTAATCAAGTTGATCCTGGGTCTCATGCAAGCAACCGACGGCCACATTTTTGTAACGGGGTTGCGGGTGGGCTCGAGCGCCTGGAGACGAGTCCGCCGGGATATAGGTTATGTGCATCAGACTGCTGTCGACGTTGAGTTTCCTATTACCGCCGCAGAGGTCGTAGAGATCGGGCTGGCTGGGCGTCACGCTAGCCGCAAAAGAAAGACCGAGTCGGTCGCCGCTGCAATGGTGACTACCGGGTGCAGACACCTGAGTAGCGCCGTATACGCACGACTCTCCGGGGGTGAGAAACAAAGGGTATCAATAGCCCGCTGTCTGGTACAGAACCCAAGCATTCTGCTGCTAGATGAACCAACTGCATCACTTGACCCAAAAGGCAAGAATGAGTTCTTAGCCATGATTGAGCACCTCCACACATCCCGAGGAATAACGGTAGTCCTTGTAAGCCACGACGCCGCGCAGTTCACACGGGCTGGCTGGCGGCAGCTGGTAATGTCTCAGGGGCAACTTGTCTCTCAGGGCCAGCCCAACAACAACATAGCTACCGACAACAATCTCAAGGGCTCCAACCTCCAGTACGTGGGCCACCTGGCAGCCGCCCGATGAACTTCGCAGATATTCTGGCGCTACTCCAGTACCCGCCAATTATGCGGGGGGCCTTGGTGCTTCTGGCGGCTGGAACATTTTTCCCACTCATTGGTGTATTCGTTATTCGCCTTAACCTCATTACCCTGCGCTTTGCCGTCATGCACAGCGCGCTTTTGGGTGCAGCCATCGCCCTGGCCGCCGGGCTCAGCCCGCTGCCAGTAATGATCGGCGTCAATGTGCTGCTCATCCTCGGCATTGCGGTGTTTGGAAAGAAAGTTGGCCCGAATCTGGGACACATAACCACCTTCTTCATGGTACTGACCATTGGGCTGGCTTTCGCGGTGCTCTATCGCTTTAACGTTCCGGCCAACGAGTCCTTGGGCCTGCTGTGGGGCAATATTTTTGCTCTCACGCGCTTTGACGCCTTTGTCACGGTCGGCTTTGCGTTGCTCATTATGGTGCTGGTGGTGCTGTTGTTTCCCAAACTAACTGCGGTGCTGTACGACCGCGAGCTTGCCTTCACCGCAGGCGTTCCCTCCGGCCTTATCCACACCGGAATTCTGTTTGCCGTTGGACTGACTATTACCCTCACCATGGGACTCATCGGCGCACTCCTCCTGGACGCAGTGCTCATACTCCCGGCCCTTATTGCCGGAGTAACCAGCCGCAGTCTACGCGGCTTGTTCGTGCAGGCCATGGCTTCCGGTTTCCTCATTAGTGTTGTTGGTTTTGTTTTTGCAATTGGAATTGATATACCGGCCAGCTCCGGCGTCACCATAGTTGGTGCGCTTATGCTCGGCTTGGTGAGTCTTGTTTCTCTCATCCAAAGGAGGCATGCATGAGAATAATGGATCGATGTAGAAGCCTGCGCGCGGGTGCCCTCGGCGTGGCGGCAATAATGATGGTGCTGCTGGTCCCGGCAGTCTGGGCCGGTGGCTCAGCCGAGTCCGCACCGGCTACTCCCGAGACTGCACCGGAGTCAACCGAAAGTGCTACCGAGGCAACCGAAAGCGCCCCGGACGCGCAGGCCCAAACCCTGCCGGGAGAGCAGATGGTGCTGGCAACAAACGCCTGGACAGCCGCGTTTGCCCGAGTCGCTGGCGCACAGAACATAGAGTTGTTAGCCCCCTATGAGATGCGGCATCCTGCCGAGTACGAACTGCGCGCTACCGACTTACAACGTGTAGAACAGGCGGACTTGGTCGTCTATGCAGGGTACGAAGGCATGATAGATCGCTTGCAGAATGTGCTTGGCTCGGCTAACGTAAATTCAGTTCAGATCACTACCACCCACACGCCGCAGGTCATAACCGAGTCAGTTATGCGCATTGCCACACAGCTGGGCACCGAGGAGACCGCCCGCGCCAACCTGGCCGAGATCGAGGCCTTTTTCGAAGACTGGAGTGCGGAGCTTGCATCACATGGACTGCAGCAGGGTGCGGTAATTACCCATGCTTTCCAAGCTCAAATGCTGGGAGCCCTGGGCGTTGAGCCGGTGGGCCGCTACGGTCCCGGACCACTTGAAGCGCAGCAAATTGGCGCACTCTCAGGGGCTGGTGCGACGCTCATTATAGACAACTGGCATAACGAGGTTGGTACACCCTTTCGCGAGACCTTGCCGGACGCCTTGTACGTGAGCTGGATCAACTTTCCCGGCCACGCCGGTACCCGCACCTTGCTTGACGTATTCTCCTACAACCGCGCCCAACTTAACAAAGAGCTGTCTGACTAGACTTAAACATTTTTTCTTGACTATATACAGGTTTTTCTATATTATACGGGAATGCAGTCAATATTTGATCTTGGTCTACCCGGGATGGAGTTTAACGGCCCCCGGATTATAATTATCGGTGGAGTCGCGGCGGGCGCAACCGCTGCGGCTCGTGCTCGACGGCAGGACGAAACCGCGCGCATTACCCTTATCGAGCGTGGCTCGTATGTGTCGTTTGCCAACTGTGGGCTCCCCTACCGTATCAGCGGCGATATTAAAAAAAGAAGCAGCCTGGTCCTCCAGACCCCTGAAGGTTTTTTCTCACGATACAGGGTCGATGTCCGTCTCAATACGGAAGCTACGGCCATAGACCGCGAAGCCCGTGTCGTGAAACTCACCACAACCGAGGAGGACGGCACCGTAGAGCAGCATGAACTGCCCTACGACGCGCTGATCCTCGCGCAGGGCGGCTCTCCAATCATGCCACCAATGGAGGGTCTGGACGGCCCGCAGGTGTTCCGCATGTGGACCATACCGGATATGGACGGTGTGCATGAGCGCATAGAGCAGGCTTCACCCAAGTCGGCACTGGTTATCGGGGGTGGCTTCATTGGACTTGAGTCTGCCGAGGCGTTTATGAAGCGCGGCCTCAGCACGACGGTGGTTGAAGCCACACCAACACTTATGCCACCGGCCGATACCGAGTTTGGGCTGCGCATTGCCGAGAGCCTCCGTGCCTCCGGAGCCCAGATTATTACCGGCCTTACCGTCACAAAGCTTGGCTATGATAACGCGACCGGCCGCGGCACCGCGTACCTGAGCGACGGGCGTGAGATCTCGGCCGATATTGTTTTAGTCGCTGTCGGAGTACGGCCAAACACCGAAATAGCTCGGTCGGCCGGGCTGGAAATTGGGCCCAGTGGCGGTTTAGTTGTAGATGAGCAGCTCCGCACCGCAGACCCGGCCATTCTGGCTGCCGGAGATATGATAGAGGTGAGCCGGCGCGTTGACGGCCGTCGCGTGCGGGTACCACTTGCCGGGCCAGCCAACAGGCAAGGACGCATTGCCGCAGTTAACGCACTTGGCGGTAGCTCCCGTTATGCCGGAGCACTTGGAAGTAGCGTATTTAAGGTTATGGAAGACACCTTTGCTATGACCGGCCTCAGCGAAAAGGCGGCATGTGATGCCGGCTTTGATACTGGCACCATGGTGGTGCATCGCGGCAGCCACGCTGGATACTTCCCGGGCGCGACAACTCTATCGTTGAAGTTAGTCTACAACAAAGCTGACCACCGCCTCCTTGGTGCACAAGCCTTCGGCGCGGAGGGTGTGGAAAAACGCATAGATGTTGCCGCAACCGCCCTGGCAGGAGGACTCAGCCTCGAAGATATCGCTGAGCTTGATCTAACCTATGCCCCGCCCTACTCAAGTGCCAACGACCCACTCAACATGGCGGCATTTGCGGCACTGAATGATCTGAGCGGCTACTCGCCGTCTCTACCGGCCAGTGAACTTGAAGCGGGGGCAACAGTGCTGGATGTACGGACCTATGGCGAGTCAAGCAATGACCCGGTAGACAGTGCGGTGGTAATTCCCTTAGATGAACTACGCATGCGCATGGATGAGCTCCAGAAGGACGCGAGGATTGTCGTACTCTCACGTGACGGCTACGAAGGGCACATTGCCACCCGACAGCTAAAACTCTCAGGATTCGAGAAGGCCGCCTATATCGCCGGTGGAATGCTCAGCCTGAAACATCACATTACGAAACACGTTTAGTAACAAGGAGACACACATGGCTACCAATCCCATACTTGAGAAGATTCAGGCTGGCGCTGCAATTATTGATGTCCGCAGTACGGGTGAGTTCAGCGAGGGACATTACCCGAACGCAAAGAATCTTCCAGTTAACGTTCTCATGGTGAAAATGAAAGACATAGGCCCCAAGGATCAACCGGTAGTGTTGTACTGTGAGACCGGCTCACGTAGTGCTTACGCGGCTATGATTCTCAAGGCCTCAGGTTTCAAGGATGTTGTGAACGCCGGCGGGCTGGACGATATGCCACAAGTTTGACCGGCACCCTGCACCCTTGTACAGCTCCGGCCAAAACTCTATATTCGAAGGCATGAGCAGTCGCCTGATTACCGGAAACAAAGAGTTTCGCAGCTACCTACAGTCCTTAACCGAACGTAAGGTGCCAATGCTGGGGCTCGATATAGAGGGGGAGTTTAATCTCCACGTCTACGGTGAGCGCTTGTGTCTGATTCAGGTATACGATGGCACCGAGTCAAGTGCGATAGATCCGGTTGGTATCGATGTCCCGTTGCTGCAGGAATTCTTTGAAGATCGCAGCACGCTCAAAATCATGTATGACTCACTGAGCGACCAGTCGCTACTGTTCAAAACCATGCAAATTCGCATTCATTCTATACTTGATCTCAAACCGGCAGTCGACCTGCTTGAGTACGAAAAGCGTGACCTTGGATCGGTTCTTGGCAAATCACTTGGCATTACTATTGAGAAAAAGTCTAAGTTTCAGCAGTACAACTGGACCACCCGACCGCTTGCCGCAGATGCGGTAGAGTATGCATTAGGTGATGTCGAGTATCTTTTCGGGCTCAAGGATCACTTACTTGCCGAACTTGCCGAAAAAAGTCTGTTAGATGTCTACCTGCACAAGAACCTCATGGTTCAAACCAAGGCCCCGGATGTTGACCGCAAACCGCGGCTCTTTCGCTCCGGCCAGTTTCGTGGACTTTCGCCAAAGGCCAAAACTCTTTTTGAACAGCTGTACGAGATTCGCGACACCTACGCGCGCGAGGTAGATCTCCCACCAGACATGCTCATTCCAAAGCAGCAGTTATTCCAGTTGGCTGCCGGAGGCCTTGAGCCGTCGGCCCTTCGCCCAAACAGAAGAGTACCATCGCCGGTGCGCACCCGAATCATCGTAGATATCGAGGCATGTTTACACTAAACGTGTTTACATTAGAGTAGAGGCCGTAGCGGGAGGCAACCGGTGAACACAACAAAGCGTATCCTGGACAGTACCTACTGGGCACAAGCATGGACGGAGCACCGCCGGGCAAGCGGATTCTACCGCGATGGCGGCGACACGGTGGAGTTCTGGAATAAGCGGGCGCCGCAGTTTCGGCGTAACACTACCGGTGAGGCCGGGGCCGGGCGCGTGGCGGAGGTCTTTGCGTGGTTGCGTGCCCGTGGACTGGAGTTGTCAGGACTCAGTGTGCTGGATATCGGCGCTGGCCCCGGATCCTTTACCGCGCCACTTGCGGCTGCAGGAGCTGTGGTTACCGCCATAGACGCGTCACCAACCATGATAGAGCTGCTGCATGAAGAAATGCGCTCCGCCAAAATCGGCGACTACACTGCCTTTACCGCTGCTTGGGAAGATCTAGTTCCAAGCAAGCTTGACTGGCAGGCTGCCTTTGACCTGGTGTTTGTCTCTATGTGCCCCGCCCTTTCGGACATCGACTCACTGCAGAAGGCCTTGTCCTGCTCGCGAGGCTACCTCTACATTAATGCCTTTGCCGGAAAACGGGAAAGTCATGCGCTCTATGAGATCTGGCATTCACTGGAGGGCACCGAGCCCCCGAGCACACCCGACGACGCTTTTTTTCTCTCCAACCTGCTGCACACCCTTGGCTACAATTTCGAACTTACCATCTACAGTTCCAGCTATGATGAAGAGATGACTGTCGACGAGGCTGGCCCTCTTTTGACGCGCTCCATTAAGCGTTGGAGTCCCAGTTGCAGCGAGACCGAGCTTGCGCGTGCGATAGATACCTACGTTGAATCGCACCGGCAGGACAGCATGCTCGTGAACACGGTAAATAACCGCCACGGAAGGATCCTGGTCAAGCTATCGCAGGACTAATCACTGATTGGCAGTCACTGTGATATCAATGACGTCCGAGTGGTAGCCGCTCACCGCATCATCGGTACTGCCTACAATAATTTCAAGCTGATGTTCTCGTCCAGCCGAGCTCGTACTTCCAAAGCCCGGAACGAGGGTGGGATTACTCGACAGGTCAAGGGTTACCGCATCCAGACGAAGCGAGTAAGGGACAAAGCTCACCAACGTTTGGTCCTCATGCGCCATACGCCAGTTGTTGTACGGTGAGCTCAACTCAATACCGTAGTCAGCATTTGAGGTAACCGTTACACGTACGGAACCGGTCGCATTCTCAACAAGGTCTCCCAGGTCAAGGTTATTACTGCTAAGCGCGAGACTGATATTTGCCGGAACGTTCACCGCAATACTGAGCGTCACCTGAGCTTGGGTTGCATTATTGAAGTTGTAAGCTGTGAGTGTGACCTCATCGGTGTAGATACCGGGTGACGGTACTGCACCGCCAAATACCCGCACATCAAAGCTCTCGGTTGCAGTCCCGCCACTTGGAATGGTGCCGCTCAGCACCGGACCGCCGTCGTCCAGATCCTTGAGCTGGTTTCCTCCAACCACGCTGTCTAAGATCTCGTACGGGATACTAGTGCCGTCTGAAGAATAGAGTCTTCTATTCTCGGGGTCACCGGACGTGCCGGAGCTGAAACCGATGCTATACGATCTATTAACACCGGAGCCACCGCCACCAACGATAAGGCTCACCGATCGGCCTGCCACAACATCACCATCATACGAATACTGCTCACTCACCGCGTCGGGTGCCGTCATTTCTATCTGGCCAAAGCCAAAGGCGCCGCCCGCAATGACTACCAAAAGGGCACAAGCTATGAGTACTGTCTTCTTTATCATCTTTCCCCCCTCAATTCGGAAAGTACAAGCACACCCAGATCAAGCGGGAGTTCCTCAGACGCCGCCAAAGAGAACTCTACGCTCCGCTCCGAATCGCCAAGCCTGAGCTGGTACTCACCGGGCGTGAGATCATACAGCACAAAGCGCCCTTGCTCATCGGTGAAGCTGCTGAAAACCAATCCCTCCGCATCAAAGATCTGAATTACACGCAACACCACATCTGCACCGTCTTGGTCAACAAGAGTCCCGCTACCGTAGAGTAAACGCCCGCCACTTACTCGTAGCCCAATACCGCTACGATAGCCGGACTCGGCAACTACCGAACTCCAGTCCAAGGCGTAGTCAATAGGGAGGTCGGGAAGCTCGATCCGAACCGGCTTCTCATAGTAGTCGGGTAGGCTACTCAATACTGCGCCACCTAAGATGCCTGTGCGTGCTTCTGCCCCATCACCGCTGGGATTAACCAGTACCGGCCCTCTTGGTAGGCTGCGATCCTTACCAATCACGACAAAGCTCCCGGGTGTCGGACGGCCAACCCCCACCACGCCATCGGCAAAATAGAGGCCTGTGCCCAGCCGAACGCGTGCCTCACTCCGCTCGGGGCTGTTGTCCAGCAGCGCTTCTCCCGGGCTCACTCGGGCTGCAGCAGCAATTTCCGCCCTGGGATTCGCGGCACGCACATTGGCAGCTGCGCTGCGAGCGGTGCCTGCCTGCGGATCAATACGATCCACCGACACACCAAGACTCCCATGGGCACTGCGCCCGCCAAAGCGTTGGGTGGTAGAGATATCAAGCTCCTCATCAGTCACGTGATACGTTCCACGATAACTCCCACGCCCAAGCCCCACCGCTATGCTCATGCGGCCGCTTACTTCGGTCTCTCCGGTGAGGTCGTCTATGTTGAGCCCAGCCCGAGCGGAGACGTTGCCGTTCAACTGCCCTGCGAGATACGCAAACGCTGAGGCGTTGTCGGAGGCATCACCAGCGGCGATTGTGTACCGTGATCCCAGTACCAATGATGCACCAAACGGCAAGGACTGGCTTAAGGTAGCAGTAAGTACCCAAGGAGCCACAACAACTGGCCTTTGGTTGGGTAGACTCCCGGGGGCGTAAAAGGCTTCACTCCGGTAGAGGGCGGTCAACCCCAAGGAGGGAAGAAATCGATAGTTCGGCGTGCTTAGCCGGTAACCAGCACGGGCCGCATACTGCATCTCATCTACTTCTTCACTATCTTCTTCTCTGGCTTCATACACACCTGCGGCCCCCAGTTCCAGAATGCCTATACCGGAGGCGCCAACGAAGTTCAGCCCAATCATCTGGGCCTCCTGCCTCGCTTCGCCGTAAAGATCACCGCTCAAGCCGTCCAGCAACCCGTGACGGTAGTAGACTCGGCCAAGCGGTACGTCGTAGTCATCTCCAACCACACCGCCGAGCAACCCAAACTCGCTCTCGCCCCGTGGTAGGAGTCCAGGAGCGTGGGAAACCTTCCCGCGAATCACCCGCTCATCGCCGTAGACATCGGTAATGACTACACGAACATCATTCAGCCCCGGCAGGAGTGGGAACTCCGAGAGCTCATAGCTACCCGGGGCGAGACGACTTGTACGAATGAGTCGTTCATTCAGGTAGATTGCTGCTACGCTTTCGGTCTCAATCTCAAACGAGGTCTGAAAACGGTCTGCCAGAACTGGGGTGTCGCCAATACCTTCACGGCGTTCAATTCCCAGACCCATAATTGGCTGGGATGTCTGAAACCCGACAGCTTCGATACGCGCGGTACCGGCCGTAATGCGGGTGGTACCGGCAATATCTCGACTCAGCGCAGCCTCCCAGTTGTCAAGCTCGAACCGGTCATCTTGAATTGAGTAGTTGAGCTTAGCCGCGGCCACACTGCCGCCCAGGTTCATGCTTGGAAGGGCTTCTATGCCAAATCTATTCTGGGTGAGCTCGGGATCAAGGAAGGCACCACCAAAATCGACCCGCTGTGCAGATAGGTAGAAGGGAAGCGCGATGCTGAAAAATGACGGCTCAACTCGTGGGTCCCGCAGTGCGGTCCGAGTTCCGCGCACAGAAAGGTTCTGGACAGGCTGTGCCAGCGCAGGTACCCGTATTTCTGCCGAGAGCTCAGCCTTATAATATTCCACCTGCAGCCCTGAGGTTGAGAGCTGATCCAGACTGAGCCATTCCGCATTCTGCAGCTGTGCAAACACCTCTGGCACGGTAAGGTCCTGAAGCAAGGGGCGCAGTGTGTCTCCCCAGAAGGCATTCGCATGTCCGTCAGATCCTATGCGCGTATCAATCATTGCCCGTCGACTCATACGTCCATCACGAACAGTGACCTCTATCGGTACAATCATGACATCTTCCTGCGCAGTAAGATGCGTACTCACAAGCGCCAGAAGGATGAGAGCAAGAAAGAGTACCGGATGTACGCCGAACCAACGAACAAACATAGTTCTCATCCTTATTTTGAAAGCATGAGGTTGTGCTCAACCTCAAGAGTTGCCTCGTTGAGAGCCTCCGGGAGGGAGACCAGCTGCACCACTCGTGCACCTGCAAGGAAGTTTGTTCCCGCTAAGTTACGCAGTCGTTCAGCATCCAGTTCATAACGAACCGACTCACCAGAGAGTGTCTCGCCGCGAACTACAACTTCGGGTTCACGTAGAACCGTATGCCCACTGCCGGTATTCTCAAACTCAAGGGCTAAGACCGACGCATCAACCACACTGCCGTCGTTATCCGCAATCTTTGCACTGTTCAGAACAATATTTGGCCGAGCATTTGGCGGCGAAACATAGACCGCTCCAACGTAACGATACATGAATGCAAGTGAAATACCGCCGGAGGTTGCCTCATCAGTCGGGCGTTCCTGCTCGACGGCTACCTGCTCCACAATGATTCGATAAGCCTGCTCACGCTCAAGATCCGCTGGGCCACGCCACTGTACGCGAAGCGCCTGCGTCTGGCCCGGCGCTAGAAAAAGGCGATTGGGAAACACAATAAACTGGGAATCTGCAGAGCTCCGAAACTCCTCGCCATTTGACTGTAGCTCGCGGCTTGTCATATGGATGCGCACCGCAATGCTTTCTTCCTGGGTGTTTGTTACCCGAAAGGTGCGTATGCTGTCCCGCCCGCTTGGAGTGAAACGCATTGAGAGGGGCTCAAGATTAAGCCCCCAAGCCTGTCCAGTCACGAGGACTGCAATTAAAAGCATCACCCATCGTTTCATTGCTCTACCATCCTTTCATCCGTATCGATCTCGTAATCCGTTTGTGTGCCGAAAAGAGTGGGCGTCCTGCCGACGCCCACTCACATTTTTACCTTGCTGCCTTAAGTAAGAGTCGGAAACAGCCTACTCTTCTGCTGTAATTGTGAAGGTCAATGTATCTTCATAGTCTCCGTTGAAGAGATTGTCGTTCAGCGCATCATAACTAATACTAAGGTCTCTCACGTCTCCACCATGTCCCAGACCCGAACCGGTCCGCCCGGTGCGTAGGGCGAAGGTGAATGAACCATTGTCGGTATCTACCGACTCATCGGCATATGTCAGAGCGTAGGCGAGTTCGTCAGGATCTTCGTAGGTTCCACGAAGGTTGAACCCGTTTGCCGACTCCACAGAAACAGTGTATCCGGCACGTACATTACTGCGTTCGGTCACTTGTGCAATAACGCGGTCAGTCACAACCGACTGCAGATCTAAAGCCTCGGCGTCAACACCGGCTATTGAGATATCTACTCGTGCCGGTACATTTCCACCGATCGTCAAAGAATCCGAATCTGTACTTTGGAATGCTGGGGTAGCAAAAGCCCCCGCAGAGCCAACCATCATGAAAATTGCTGCAACCATCGTCAATTTTGAAATACGCATCTTTGCGCCTCCTCAAGTATTTATACCCATACATTGCACATAGCGTGCCAAGTATGGGAGGCGCCTGAAAGAAACTGCGCAAACCGCTAAAATACCCGAATGTACTGTTGGAAAAATAGATAATGGTGCTAATAGGCCTCGCTGTGCAGACCGAGAATAGAATAATTGGGCATGATCTGAGCTGTATAAGCAGGTTTGTACTGGTTACGACGCTGTTTCTTGGCTCTTAGGACGCGTGCCCCCCCCGACCTCGACGCCAGGGGCGATCGTTGACCTGAGACTCGACCCACATGTCGAGCTGTCATGTTGGTTTACTCCGAAGCGGACTCGCGGAGACCTAGCCGCTCAAGCCGGCTCCGCAATCTGCGTTCTCCAATGCCAAGGATCCGAGCAGCCTCGCTCTGATTCCCGTCGGCCTTGGCCAACGCCTCACGAATGAGATCTCGCTCAAAGGCCCGCAAGCGCGCATCTAACATACTGTTCCCGTCATCACACTGCGCTTCGTCGTCAAGGCAGCCTGCCGAGCTTAGCTCACTCTCGAACTGCATGTGCGGGGGTAGATCACCACGGCGAATAATTGTGCCGCGCGCCAAGACCACAACGCTCTCAACAGTGTTTTCTAGCTCACGGATATTCCCGGGGTAAGTGTAGCGCATGAAGCACTGACGCGCCTCTTGAGAGACACCCTCAATCACCTTGCCATTGCTTTCTGCAAAACGCTGCAGAAAGGAGTCAAGCAACAATGGAATATCTTCTTTGCGTTCCCGCAGCGGCGGAACCTGAATTCCAATGACTCGGAGCCGGTAGTACAGATCTTCACGAAACTCCTCCCGCTCAACCATGTCTTTAAGGGTGCGGTTGGTGGCCGCAACAATGCGCGCATCAAAGCTTACGCTTGTATTGGAGCCCACGGGCTCGACTTGCTTGAACTGGAGGGCCCGCAGGAGCTTCACCTGCATAGAGAGCGGGATCTCGCCGACCTCATCAATGAACAAGGTGCCGCCGTCAGCCTCCTCAAAACGTCCCTTACGGTCAGCGGTCGCCCCTGTATACGCGCCCTTCTTTGCTCCAAAGAGCTCGGCTTCGATCAAGCTTTCGGGAAGCGCCGCACAGTTGACTACGACGAATGGGCCATCCTTGCGCGGGCTGACACGATGCATTGCGCGGGCCAGAACCTCTTTGCCGGTTCCGCTTTCGCCCTCAATCAAGACATTTGCGGTGCCAGCAGACGAGCGTCCAAGCACGCTAAGAAGCGATCGCATCTTGTCGCTGAGGGAGGTCAACAACAAAGTACCTTCGTTCTCAGCGGCCGAAACGTCGGAAAAGGCACCACCCTCACGTAGTTCCTGGTTGCGTTGAAAGGAGCGTAAGATAACCCTCTGGATATCGGAACCCTTGAGCGGCTTGACCAGGTAGTCATCGGCACCATGGCGTAGGAACTCAACCGCATCCACGGCCGACTCATGGGCGGTAATTACAATTACCGGTATCTCGGGATTCAATGCATGCATATGGTCAACCAGGTTCATACCTGTGCCGTCCGGCAAGAAGTGGTCGATCAAGACCAGATCAACCGAACGCTTATCGCACGTCATGATCCCGTCGGTCAGTGTCTCCGCACGCAGAAAAACAATTTCGTTTTGATCGAGATCGGAGCATGCAGCTCCAATAATTTCAAGCTGCACCGGATCATCATCTACGGCCAGTATCGTGTAAGGCATTTGTTTCTTTCCTGTATTATCATACCCCGAGACCCCCCATACAGCAAGCTGCATCTGACTCGCCGCACAGAGTAGCGGCACGTCATTCTAGGAGCGACAGTTTGCCTCCTCACACCAACCCCAACTATACTTACGAATATGAATTACCACAAAGGCCGCGAGGTGCCGAACCCTTACGCAGGTTCTGAGACGTACAATTGTTTTGGGTGTGCTCCACACAACGAGTGTGGACTGCAGATGAAGTTTTTTCGCCATGAGGACGGCAGCGTCACGGCCAGCTGGAAACCACGCCGTGAGTTTGAAGGGTTTCCGGGTGTGGTGCATGGTGGTGTCCAGGCCGCCCTGGCCGATGAAACGGCGGCCTGGATGATACACGTTGTGCTTGGCACCGCGGGGGTCACCAAAGAGCTTCACACCCGTTACCACAAGCCTGCTGGCTTCGAGGACAGCCCCTTTCACATTGAGGCCCGCGAATCTGGACGCGATGGACGGGAAATAGAAATCACTGTAAAGATCTCAGGTGCAAGCGGTACACTCTTCACCACCGCCATCTGCCACTTCGCAGTCTTTAGCGAGGATTACGCGCGTAAGCGGTTAGGCTTCCCCGGGGCGGCGGCTTTTTAAGCGTAGGCGGCGGTAAGCGCTATTTGTAGGGCTGAAGCTTCGCTACTACTTCCTCGGCGCTAAACACCTTGCCGGATCCGACCGTAATTCCGTCCACGGCGTAACCTGGCGTTCGCATAACGCCCATCTCAACAATCTGATCCATGTCCGTGACCTTTTCGACCTCGGCCTCCAGACCAAGCTGCTCCATGGCAGTACGCACATTTTTCTCTAAGTTCTGACAATTTGCACAACCAGGACCAAGTATTTGAATAGTCATAGGTAATCTCCTTTTTCGTTAGTCTTCATTGCTATATTGGCCAATAAGCCACGTTTTGTCAAGGTGTCCCGTGGGCCGAGGCGGCTTTTGTAAACTCAAGCCGAGGCTTGTTGCGGACATCGAACCCCGACTCAAGGATTTCACTCTCACCAGGACGAAAAATGGTCTTGCGGACACCGTTGTCCGGCACACGGTACTCCATGCTCCCGAAACTGAGAGAAACGCCACGGAACAGAGTGTCCTCGACCACCAAAATACTTTTGCGCGATGCTCGCATTTCCTCACGCATAGCTGGCAACCGTTTCCGTAGCTCGTCAATATCTTTTACGACAGTGGCCCCGGCAGCCTGCAGCTGCTCACGAGCCTGCAGCAGGCGCCCATCGTTGCGCCCATCCCGCAGCGCCTTTTCCAGCTGTGCTAACTTCTCTTCAATGCGGTCAAGCTCCGCCTGCTTGTCCTCAAGCGCCTTTTTTGCCGAGCGGTACCCCATAAGCAACTCAGGCGCAACGCCTATAGCCACCCGTGTGGCTGCCTCGTTAAAGTTGCCCAACTTCTTGCACCACACACTGCCACCAACAATGAGCGTACTCGCAATAATCTCGGAGCGTCTCCCATTGAGCAAACAATGGTGCGCCACCACCATGTGAGAGTGCATAATGGCTTCCTCAACAAAGGCATGCCCGCGGCAGGTAACTCGGGCACTCTCTACGTACCGCGCATACAGATCTCCACCGCACTCTATGGCTCCATCCGCATTTCCGTTGATTCCGGTTTTCAGCACAATGTTTCCGCCAGCTCGTAGCGTAGCCTTACCCACACCCTTGCCTACTTGAATATCGCCGTCGGCTTCTATAATGAAGTTATCCGCGATGTTCCCCTCAACAACTACCGAACCCTCAAAGTGAATGTTCCCGGTCTCGTAGTTCACGTTCTTAACCGTAACCACCGGCTCTACAATAACCGTACCGTCTTCGAGAATGCGCACGTTACCGTCACAGCCAGCATACAGGTGACGTTCGTCACGGCTAAGGTAGGTATTCCGCCCCGCCTGTAGCCGCACTACGACAACATCGGTCTGAGCAGGAATGGTTTCGCCGGTCACGGTACGCCCGTCCTCGGCTCGTATCGGTGGAAGCAGTTCGGCAAGGAGTTCATCCTCATGCCTGTTGTCAATGAAGTTCAGCTCCTTGAGGTTAATGCGGTCAAACTCCAACTCAAGGTAGGGTTTGCCGCGACTCGTATTAAAGTGGTACTTAATTCGATATCCCGATCCGTACACCGGCTCTCGTCCGGTAGCAACCACCACCGGAGTTGAGTAGTTATGCGCCTCGATCATCTGGTCGATGTTGGAGAAATCAACTCCAAACACCACTCCGGCCTCATCCAGTGGTGCCCCAAGAAGTCGTAAACGGCTTTCTATCTGATCAGGATACACCGGAGAACCATGGGCACCTGGCCCACGTACCACCACGTAAACCCTGCCCTTGTGGCAGTAGAGATCGAAATTTCCATCTTTGGAATCATGAGATGACTGCATTGTGTCACCGATTGTAACCCGCATTCACGTGACTGTCAGCGTTGTGTTACGACAGCCAGCAATTCTAAATGTGAGGCAGCCGAATGGGCTGAAATCCCCCACCCTCATGGATTGGCAGGGGCGATCCGGGGTAGGCTGCACCAGTACTTGATGCCGTGGGACCAAGAAAAGATGTCGTCATTAATTATTGTAGTAGTTATTCTGTTTATAGCTGAGTTGGTGCGCTCCTCCATTGGCTTTGGCAACGCCTTGGTGGCCATGCCTCTGCTGGTGTTGGTTATAGATCTGAGACTTGCAACGCCGCTTGTGGCCTTGGTGAGCATGACTGCAGCGATGGTAATTCTTGGAAGCAGTCTACAGGATGTCCGCTTCTCCGATGCCTGGAGACTAAACCTAGGAGCTCTCGCCGGAGTTCCGCTTGGAGTTCTCATTCTGAACAATGTGCCGCAACAACTTGGAGTAGGAATCATTGCGCTGCTCATTATCGGATACGGGGGTTATAGCCTGATGCGCCCCAACCTGCCACACCTGCGTGTCTCTTGGCCCGCATTTGGGGTTGGCGCCATTGCCGGAATGATAGGAGCCGCGTTTAACATCTCTGGCCCGCCGGTTGTAGTGTATGCCGGACTGCGCCGCTGGTCACCCAAGGATTCTCGCGCCACCCTTCAGTCGTTTTTTGTTCCTACCGGAATACTTGTTATCGCCGGACATGGCCTAACTGGCTTATGGAGCACCGAGCTGCTCCAACTATTCTTGCTTAGCCTGCCCGGGGTACTCCTGGCCACTGTGGTCGGACGCCGTGTGAACCACCGTGTGTCCTACCGCAGCTTTCAGAGAG
Organism: Spirochaeta sp.; assembly: GCA_020201015.1. Taxonomy (GTDB): domain Bacteria; phylum Spirochaetota; class Spirochaetia; order DSM-27196; family SLAA01; genus SLAA01. The sequence continues at coordinate 18,856 of JAIVHN010000179.1, forward strand.
TTATTAACCTTTTTTTGATTGCAATGGGATTTTTCATGCTTGCGCGTTTATGGTAGGTAACAGTGATGCAGAAACCAAATGCTGCAACCAAGCAGCAGATCAAACGCCTGCGGGAGCTTGTACAGGAAGCAACGCGAGTTGCGGTGCTCACCGGAGCCGGAATTTCAGCCGAAAGTGGTATTCCCACCTTCCGAGACGCCCAGACCGGCCATTGGTCCAAGTTCCGCCCAGAAGAACTGGCAACACCTGAGGCCTTCCGGCGCAACCCGGACATGGTGTGGCGCTGGTACGCCGAACGGCGCAGCGCCGTACGAGCGGCCAAACCAAACGCGGGCCATTTCGCTTTGTCTCAACTAGAGACCAGCGTGCCAAACTTCACGCTTATAACGCAGAACGTCGACGGTTTGCATAGGCGGGCCGGAAGCCAGCGCCTTATTGAAATCCACGGAAACATACTGCGCGTGCGCTGTTTCGGTGGATGTGTCTCATACGCCGACTGGGTGGAAGCCGAAGCACGCGGGTTTACTGGCCGTCAAGGGGCAGCCAGCCACCAGGGGTCAACAGGCCACCAGGGGGCAACGGGCAGCGCGGTACCAGAGCTCGGCTCGGTACCACGGTGCCCTGAATGTGGCGACTACTTGCGGCCGGATGTCGTCTGGTTTGGTGAAAACTTGCCTGAAGCGGGAATTGAGCAGGCCTTCACTGCCACCGAGCAGGCCGATCTTTTCTTGAGCATTGGGACTTCAGCATTAGTGTATCCGGCTGCCATGCTGCCACAGACGGCTGTCCAGTCGGGAGCCACCGTCGTGGAAATTAACCCTGAGGAAACACCCCTCTCGGCAATGGTACATATCTCTATTCGCGGAACAGCTGCCGTTGTGCTCCCTCAACTAGTAGATTAAAGCTATGAGTGAACTATGCGACATAAAGTGCACGCCGTGCAAAGGTGGTGAGCCGCCAATTGGAGAAGAAGAGCTTCAGCGCTCTTTAACGCAGATCCCTGAATGGAACGTGATACAAGAAGGTGAAGTACGCAAACTGACCCGTGAGTTTCGCTTTAAGAACTTTCAGCAGGCGCTGGAGTTTGGCAACCGTGTGGGCGAGCTTGCAGAGGAACATAGGCATCATCCGCTTCTGTGCATCGAGTGGGGCCGCACGACCGTAACCTGGTGGACGCATGCGATAGAGGACCTCCACCTCAATGACTGCGTCATGGCGGCCAAGACCGACCTCGTGTAACACAGCACCGGATCAATCGCTTGTAGCTGCTCCGCCAACACGTTCAAGTGCCTGATCGATATCTGCAATAATGTCTTCTACCGTCTCAAGCCCCACGGAAATGCGGACAAGTCCTGGAGTGATGTTGACCGCGGCTCGTTCTTCCGCGCTGAGCTTGGAATGCGTCGTAGAGGCCGGGTGAGTTGCTATGCTGCGACTGTCACCGAGGTTGGAACTAAGGGTGATCATCTGCAGAGCGTCCAGAAATTGAGTGCCTGCCGTATAACCCCCGGCAAGTTCCAACGTGACAATGCCACCGCCGTGGCGCATCTGGCGTTTCGCAAGCTCTACCTGCGGATGACTCTCCAGGAAGGGGTAGTTCACCGCGCTAAGTTTCTGGTGCCACTGCAAATGTCGGGCTAGTGTTAGGGCGTTTTCGCAGTGTCGCTCCATGCGAACCGCAAGTGTCTCCAGACTTTTCGACAACACCCAGGCATTGAACGGCGACATAGAAGGGCCGGTCTGGCGGCCAAAGAACTTCACCTTGTCTATTGCCTCACGATTTCCCAGCACCGCACCGCCAAGCACTCGCCCCTGTCCGTCAATGAACTTAGTTGCAGAGTGTGTGACGATATCTGCACCATACTGTGCCGGAGTTTGAAGATACGGCGTGGCAAAACAGTTGTCGATGTTCAGGAGCAGCCCATGCTCCTTCGCCAAGTTTCCAAGAAACTCAAGATCCACCAACGCCAGTCCTGGGTTAGAGGGCGTCTCGGCCATGAGCATCTTCGTACTGGGCTTAATAGCCGCCTTCCAGCTGGCATGATCACTTGGATTCACGTAGCTATGCTCAATCCCCCAGCGAGGGAGGATCTGGGTGAGAATTTGGTGAGTCGACCCAAAGAGTGCACGCGAGGCGACCACGTGATCCCCTGCGTTTAAGAAACTGGCCAGCCCTGCAAACATTGCCGCCATTCCGCTTCCTGTAGCAACGCCTGTTTCGCAGCCTTCCAGTTTCGCCAACTTCTGAATGAACTCATCAACATTCGGGTTGCTGTAACGCGAGTAAATCGCGCCTTCGACCTCGTCGGCAAACAGTGCTCGCGCATGTTCAGCGTCTTCAAAAACAAAACTTGAGGTGAGATATATCGGTACTGCGTGTTCCCGGTGCGAGCTGCGTTCAATTTGGCTGCGTATTGCTTCAGTCTCAAAGTGTTCGTTCATGGGCGTGGGCCTCCAGTGTTCATGGTCATGGGCGTCCAGTCGTGGTCCAGTCGTGGTCCGGTTGTAGCTTCTGTGAACGAGTGTTCCACACCCGTGTTGCAGCATCCTCCCGAATTTCTCACTCTTGTGCAAGAATGTCCACCACGGAATTTCAAGCCACGGAAGACCTTAATCGGAAAGGTAGACCCCAACAACAAAACGCGTTACCCTACCGCGATGGGTGTTTTATGAGTAATTCACATAGCTATAGTAAGCGTGCCAGTTCGGGAGCCCAGTATAGCGGACAGCGTTCGCGCGGCCTGGTTTTTGGCGCGGTAGTGACATTATTCTTCCTCGGATACCTTGGCCACCTGTTTTCACTGCAAGTTATCGAAGGACAGTTTCACGCTACGCGGGCGCTATCGCTCTCTAGACGAGGAGCCACTCTTGCAGCTCCTCGCGGTGAAATCTTTGATCGCCATGCCGACAAACCAATTGCTGGCAACCGAACATCCTTCACTATTCAACTCAATCCTGCCCGTGTGCCAAACGGGCAACATGCTGAACTCTTCTCCGATCTTGCTGAGCTGTTGGATGTCCCGGTTGCACAGCTCAATGATCGAGTTCCGCCGTCAAGTTACCATATTCACCAAGAAATCGATGTCCTGACATGGGCCAAGATGGAAAAGGTTACACACCTTGCAGAACACATACACGAGTTCCCCGGGGTGTCCTGGATCACTACTCCGGTTCGCACCTATCCCGAGTCGGAGACCATGGCTCACCTGCTAGGGCATGTGGGTCGCATTACGTCACGTGAGCTCCAGGTCCTGTACAACGAAGGTTACCATTCCAGCTCAATCCTGGGGAAAAGCGGGATTGAGCAGCAGTATGATCAACAACTCCAAGGTATCGATGGCCGTAGAATTGGTATCTTTGATGCCCACGGTCGTTCGGTTACAGAGAGAGAAACCGAGATTGTGCCGCCCGAGCCCGGCGACAACCTGGTGCTTACAGTTGACCGGCATATCCAACAACTGGCGGCAGAGGCTTTGGGTGAGCGCTTAGGATCGGTTGTTGTGCTTAAACCCAACACCGGTGAGATTCTTGCCATGGTCTCGTACCCAAGCTTCGACCCAAACACGCTCTACGGTCGCCAAAGCAACTCGGCACTTGCACAACTCCAGACCGACGACAGAGCGCCCTTTCTCAACAGAGCAGTGCAGAGCAGCTATCCACCTGCATCGACGTTCAAAATACTCCTGACTGCAGCTGCGCTTGAGGAGGATCTAATAGGCCCCGACGACATCATCTATGCACATCCTGTGTACCGCATTGGGAATCGGGTGGTGCGGGAATGGCGCCCAAACGGATTCGGCAGTCTTAATATTACGCAGGCACTTGCAAACTCGTCTAACGTGTTTTTTGCAACCTTGGGCAACGAGTACATTGGTACCGACCTGCTGCTGTCGTATGCAACAGAATTTGGATTTGGCGCCCTCACAGGTATTGATCTGCCGGGCGAACGCGCTGGAGTTGTCCCGAGCCGTGAGTGGAAACAAAATGAGTTTAACACAGCTTGGGTACAGGGTGACACGGTGAACATTTCAATTGGCCAGGGCTTCTTGGATGTCACCCCCCTGCAACTGGCAAACATGGTAGCACTACTGGTAAATGATGGCCGCCTCTATCGCCCTCATCTACTCAAAGAAGTACGCGACGGTGTGGACGGTACAGTTCTGGGGCGCGTAGAGCCGGAAGTTATTGCAGAGGTCGGGCTTAGCCAGGATACATTGGCGCTGGTGCGCGGTGCTATGCGTGAGGTCGTTAGGAGCGGTACCGCCTCTTCGGTTATCACCACTCCGAGTGTAGCCATTGCTGGCAAAACCGGCACCGCGGAGGTCGACGCCGCGTCCGAAAACTGGCACTCATGGTTTGTTGCCTACGGCCCCTACGATACAGACAACCCGGATGAGCAAGTAGTAGTTGCAGTAATGGTAGAGGCGGAAAACAAATGGGAATGGTGGGCTCCGAGGGCGGCAAACGTCATTTTTCACGGTATTTTTTCAGATATGAGCTACGAAGAGAGCCGCCTTGACCTCCAGCAGCGCAGGCTCTTGTGGTGAGCTCGATTATCATGAATTCTCAACAGCACAAATACCCATGAGGAACCCACGAGAAATATAGAAGGAAAGCAGCGAATGCATAACGACAATCTTCTCATCGAAATAGAGGACGTCAACCCGAGTACACAAGCAAAGACGGGTTTGAGTACAGACTACATGATCCTCGACCTCCGCGGGGAAAACGAGTACAAAGAAG
>JAIVHN010000327.1 GCA_020201015.1 Spirochaeta sp.
AAGTAATGCACGTGAAAAAAGTGGCGTTTCGGTAGCAGCGGTGTGCTCTTTATATGAGCTGCGTAGCAACTGCGGCATGATCCAGGTGGTGTACAACGTTGCAGCAGCCAGGCCGCTACAGAGTGCAAGCGCAAATGAAGCGTAGGCTTCGCGAAACGCTGGCCCGGCGTAATAGAGCGGCAAAAACACTACTACGGTAGAAAGAAAGGAAAAGAAAAGTGCTGCCGTGTAAGGTTGAGTCCAGATGTGGTGGCGGCCGATATTGCGGGAGCCGCTTCCATAAAAACTCTGCAGCTCAAACTCCAGAACGACTGCGGCCCCGTCTGCCGCTAGTCCGGCCGCAAGTGCAACCGCCCCGAACACCGTGCCGTCCAAGGAAAAACCAACAACCGATAGCAGCGCCACCGGCGTCAGACAAGCAAAGCCGACCGCCGGGAAAATAACCCAGGTATCCTTTCCTGCGCGGAGAAACAGTACCATAAGCACCATAACCGCACCGGTACCTAGCACAACTTGCCCCATCAAAGCAAAGAGAGTTACACGTAGCTCCGTGCCGAGGTCGTAAAGCACAAGTGGTTCCAGCGGCCGGTCCAGCTCCTTGACCAGACTGCGCCCAAGCTCGCGCAGTTCGCCGGAGAGTCGGATCAGGTCCGCATCCGCAGTCGCCATAACATATACTAATGTGCCCCGACTGCCGTTCAACTGGGTAACTCGCTCAGCACGGCGAGGCTGACTTTGCACCTGGGCCAGTCCACCTATGCTGTGAATGTTGTCTACCGGGGTCTGTGCTACCTTGCTTACGGAGTCATAGCGCCCATCTACCACCAGTGAAACCCCACCAGATACTCTTACCGCTAAGGAGCGTGAGAAATCGCGCAGTGTCTGCGCTATGGCGGCTGCCCCAAAACGCTCGTTGCGCGTGACCTCCGATGCACGGTAGCGAATGAGAATTTCCTCTGGCTCTCGGCCGGAAACCTCAACAAGGGCGACCTCCTCCACTGCTGCGTAGCGAGCACGAAGTTCAGCGTTACTCAGGCGTGCCGCACCCGCACCGCGGGAATTGTCTTGGCTGGCGGAGCCAAACCCCGGTTCAGCTGGGTCAGGCGCGTCTGGCGGGTTGGGGAATGCCACCTGCAGGTAGCCCTGGCGCAACCCCTTCGGCCATGTCGCGCAGCTCCAGATATGCAGTTTCCATATCATAGCCGCGCCGGTAGTTCAGTTCGAGCTGCCCGGAGCCGTCCTTGCTGTGCGACAGCATCTCGGTTACACCGTCCAAGCCCGCAGCCGCATTCTCAAGTACCAAGGTGATGCTGCGTTCAATCTCGCTTGCCTCGACTCCGGAATGTTCTACCAGTAGGGTGAGTCTGTGCTCGGTGGTGAAGCTGTAGGGACGCAAGACCGCCCCGGAGCTGGCAGAAGCCAGCAGCGCCAAAGCCGCAAAGGTACCAAGAATCAATCTAAGTGAAGGGTGGCCTTGAGGTACGAGCAGATAACTCATTGCGCAGCGCCTTCTTTCTCGAGCCCAACCTGCTTGTCTGGCAGTTTGTGCGGGACTGCGTAAAGCTCGTGTGAATCCGGAGCGTGGACCCCAGCAAAGGCAAGAAAAATGAGCAAGCTCAAGGGAGTACCAAACAGAAGCCCAGCAAAAAGCGGTAGGGCGGTGTAGGAGTGAATGCCTGGATACTGCAGGCCAGCGAGCAAGGCCGGCAGCAGTGCGGCCGCAGTGCTGAGTGTACTGAACAAAATGCCTCGTCCAAGTTCTTGCACGGCTTGTGAAGGACTGCGCTTGACTCCAGGGTTGTGCAGCAGCGCAGTAGGGAGAATGGTGGTGTTGACCGCGTTGCCAAACAGCATAATGAGTCCGAGTCCAACTCCCAGATTGATGCTGCCGCCAGCAAGCCATACCGCCATCAACCCCGCCGTTGCACAGGGCAGTGTCGCACCCAGTACCAACAAGGCCTGGCGCGGCGACTCAAACACCGCGCTCAGCAACAACAGAATAAGCAAAACCGCAGTTGCTGCCGCACGTGCAAGCTCCGTGGCGCTGGCCGCACTTTGCTCCCGCTCCGGAACGAAAAGGGTTGCACCCGCGGCGCCGCCAGCGCTGTCAAACGCTCGGACGACTGCTGGCGGTACCGGCATGGCAGGACGGCGGTTGCTGCGGTAAAGCGCTTCCGGCGATTGCGCTGCACTCAAGCTGCCAAGAAGATTCAGCGTTCGTGTTCCGCCCGGCAGAACTATCTCAAGCGAGTTGAGCTTGTCTAATGCAGATTGGGCAGTCCCGGGTCCCGCAAGCAAGCCAGCTGGCTCTAAAAACAAACGTACCGGGGTCTCCCGACCGTTTACACGGATATCGGCAATATGCTGCCCTTCTCCAATGAACTGCAGTGCTCCGATCACCGCCGCGACCGAGCCGCCTGAGTTACTTAGCGAGTCTGGCTGCAGGCTGAGCTGTATACTTGGGGAAGGGCGTGTGAGGTCAGACTCGGTTAGGCCAGACCCAGTTAGGCCGATAGAGTCTACACGCGCGGCAAGTATGGCAAGCTCCTCCGGGGTTTCTGCCTGGAGAAATGCTGAATGCTCACCGA
>JAIVHN010000230.1 GCA_020201015.1 Spirochaeta sp.
TAGTTATTCGTCCGACCTCCGAAACCATAATCTGGAGTATGTACAAGAAGTGGATACAGTCGTATAGAGACTTGCCGCTGCTTATTAATCAGTGGGCAAATGTGCTCCGTTGGGAGAAACGCACCCGACTGTTTTTGCGCACAACCGAGTTCCTGTGGCAGGAGGGGCACACCGCCCATGCAACGGCGGAAGAGGCTCGTGAAGAGACCCTGCGCATGTTGCAGGTCTACAAGACTTTTGCTGAGGAGTTCATGGCAATGCCGGTACTCACCGGCAAAAAAAGTGAGGCAGAGAAATTTGCGGGCGCGGTAGAAACCTACGCTATAGAAGCAATGATGCAAGATCGCAAGGCGCTTCAGGCCGGTACTAGCCACTTTTTGGGCCAGAACTTTGCCAAGGCTTTCGACGTAACGTATCAGACCGCGGCGGGCGAGCTTGACCATGTGTGGGCATCTTCTTGGGGTGTTTCAACTCGTTTGGTAGGCGCCCTTATCATGACCCACTCCGACGACCGCGGGCTTGTGCTGCCGCCAAAACTCGCTCCGACACAGGTAGTTGTGGTTCCTATTTTCAAAAACGAGACCAAAGATACGGTACTTGAATACGCGCGCGCTTTCTATGACGAGATTCGCAGTGAGTTTCGCTGCATTATTGACGAAGACGAGAACAACTCACCCGGTTGGAAGTTCGCCGAGTGGGAAATGCGCGGAGTTCCGATCCGAGTTGAGATAGGCCCACGTGATATGGAGAGTGGTAAAGTCATGGTGGTCAGGCGCGACACCGGCGAAAAGCTTCTCACTGATCGAGCCGAGGCCGCAGAGCTTATTCGAACCTTGACCACCGAGATACAGCAGAGCCTATTTACGCGTGCCAAAGCGTTCCGGGACGAAAACACCAAAGAAATTAGCTCCTACAGCGAGCTTGTTGAGTTCTTTGCCGCCGACGGCGGTTTCGCGGTGGTACCCTGGGACGGTGACCCCGAGTCGGAAGCCAAGGTCAAGGCTGAGACAAAAGCAACGATACGTGTTCTCCCGGAAGGTGGTGAAGCGGCGGCACAGGGTCGTATTTGTGCAATTAGTGGAAAGCCTGCGCAGTATATGGCGGTATTTGCCAAATCGTATTAGGACGCTTTGTCGAGTGCGTGGTATATTGACCCTGGGGGAAACATCGTGCAACGACGAACCGCAGTATACCTCGCCGTCTGGATGGTACTCTTGGTCCCGCACTCGCTTTCGGCTTTCACACTGGAAGCTGTTGAATTGCGCAGCTCCGTTCTGTGGATTGGAAGCGCATTCCAGGAGACCGAGTCCGGAGTAACGGTACAAGGCAGGGATGTAAGCCCCCTGCGCTTCAGTCCCGGCGTGTCTGCACGCCTCCGCAGAAACGAGAATCTGGTATTTAGTCCAGGATTAGATTTCTACTACCAGGAATACCTAGCACCGGATATGCAGCGTTATGGCGACGATCCAGTAAAAGTTGTCCCAAACTCGAAAGAGACCGGCTCTGCAGCCGGTGACATTGCGGGCACCCTTGGAGTCATACTAAGTTTCCCATTTGGGTGGGAGTTCCAACTTGGTGACAGCTGGGCCGTTACGCCCGCCTTCTCTCCGACCTTGGCCTTTCGAATTCCACTCTTTGGCATAGATGGTGGAGACACCGATCCAGTGCTACAACACTTTTTCTTAGATGGGCGCTTTTTGTATCCAGAGCCCCGGCTGCGGGTTGCCTACAACGTTTCGGAGCAGTTAGAGCTCGGTATACTACTCCGCGGCATGTTACCCATTTATAACCTCTGGATTTCCGAGCCTGATGTCGCGTTTTGGGACGAGATGATGCTGTCTCTGAGTGCTGGCGTAGTCTTTATGTTAGATTCTGAATAGACGTGCGGCGGCGGCCAGTCGCTTCTACCCGGCCAGTCGCTTCTACCCGGCCAGCGGCTTCCGCCAGCCAGCAGCTTCCACCGGTTTACTGCATCTCCATCAAATCAGGTTGCGACCCCACACCCTCATGTTGCGAAACCACGTGTGCCGCAAAACCGGCAAACGCTACATCCAGCAGAACTGCAAGGGCAAGCAGTATAGGCAGTATGGGTTGCATAATGAGATAGATTTCCTCGTTTCCGCTCTGGTAAGAAGCTGATAGCATGGCGAGGCTGATCGAGACACCGGAAGCAGGATAGGCTGCCAACAGTAGCCCGGCAGTTATGGCGCTTGCCATGACCCAAATTACGCGTCCAAAGCCAATCTCTAATGCGGTGTAAGACTGGAGAATCACCATGAAAGCCGAGGCACTGACCATAGCCGTGCCAGCACGACCAAACATGGCGTACAGCGGAAAAACCGCACCCCTCACCATTTGCGGTGCCCCAAGGTTTGGCGCACCCACTCGCTCTAACATCCCCAACGAGAAAAATGAGTCCGCTGAAAACAGACCGGCCAGCATTGGTGCAAGCATACCGTACAGCCAACGGTAAGGGTTTTCTCGCCCACCAAGCAAGAAGACCGCCAGTGGGAGTACACCAAGCACAATGAAGAAGGCACTTACAACCACAACCAATAGGTAAGGTGCAAAAATATCTATATCGTTAATTGCACGAAATCGCAGGAGAAAGAGCGCCCCAAAGGCTATAAAGGCAAGACCAATGATCTCACAGATGAGTGCGTTGAGACGCATGAACAAATGTGCCGCTGACTCAAAAAGCCCTGCAAGTCCATCCCCGCCATAGCCGTCGCCCCCAAACAAACAGCCAAGCAGGAAGGACAGGAAGTAGATCGGCAATAGATGAGCACCGGCCCCTGCAAAGACGCTGAATAAGTTCTTCGGAAAGAGTGCAAAGGGCAACTCGCGCGCAGAGGGAAGCTCAAGGAGTTGGGCTTCCTGCAGAATGGGAGGAATGCGTGCCGGAGAAAAAACCAACACAGCTAAGGTGCCGATCAGCACCATAATTACGGTCCCAGCAAACATCACTACCAAAGATTTTAGATAGACGCGTATGAGCTTCCGCTCGCTACGTAGCTCATAGACTGAGACACCCACCTGGAACAAGACCAAAGGTAGAATCACGTACCGGCCTAAGTGAATCCCCACCTCAGCCCAGTATTCAAAACCCGCTGCGGTATCGCCACCCTGTTCCGGAAGATATGCGCCAAGGAGAATCCCGATAACGCTGCCAACCAGAAGACGCATCCATAATTTCATGAGGGATACCTTAATCGATTTAATCCCGACCGGTCAATTGACGTCAGCAGTAGCGAATAACGCTTATGCGCTGCCGAACGGAAACCGACCGGCCCGAGCACCAAGTCGTTGCCACTTGGTCGCAGTGCGGGGTGCAGGTGTTTCTTCGGATAGAGCGTCCGCGAGAACATTCACGTCGGGCTCGCTGCTGCGAAATCCTTGTAGGGTAACCGGTGACTCGGAATAGACACGAAACAATTCGTCTCCAAGTTGCCCCAGAGCTGCTTGAACTGCACCATACAATGGAGACTCGTAGAGCCCACCCGGTTGATGCTGTACAAAAACGATACTACCATGAGCCTGTGTCAAGAAGTGCTGCAGCAGCTCCTTGAGCATAAGGGTTGGTCCAGTGAAGTTAGTATCTACATACTGCTGAAGCGAAACTGCACTGGGCTCATGGAAAGATGTCGGTACGGCGCCGGACCCACACAAAACGTAAGCAACGTCGCACGGTCCAAGACTGCTCTTGCAGGTAGCAATGGCAGCTTGTGTCGAGAGAGTTGATGTCGGATTCCAAGCGATGGTTTTTTCTGCTTGATCAATACCCTGCTCTTTACCGTCGGGTATCGCAATTCGGACTTCATCGCCGCGGCTTCGTAGTTTAGGACCCAGTTGAAGGGCAAGTACACTGTGCGTCCCGGTTATCAGGACTCGTTTGCTCATGGTAGGCTATAGTAGCAGTGGCGCTGTACGCGGTCAAGACGAAGGCAACGGAACGAAATTTTTTCACGCCCTTGCGTGCCGCGTGCTCCACAAAAGCATTGAGAAGGAGATAACATTTGAAGCTTGCAGTTACGCAGATGAATCCCATAATTGGCGACTTTGCTGGCAACATAGACAAAATGCTCAACTCCATGAAGAGTGCGGTCGCCGCCGGTGCCGTCATGGTCGTCTTCCCCGAGTTTGCGTTGTGTGGATACCCCCCCATGGACTTACTTGACTACGACACATTTGTTGAGGAAAACCGGCGATCGCTGCGAAACCTGCAGCGTAGTATGCCAGCAGGCATTGCAGCGGCTGTTGGCTATGTTGATAGAAATCCTGCCCCGGTCGGTAAGGCACTAACCAATAGTATCGCCGTTCTCAGCAATGGTGAACTCGTACACACCCAGGCCAAGACACTTCTTCCTACCTACGATGTGTTTGACGAGGCTCGCTACTTTGAGCCAGCAGCAAAGCGCTCTGTGTTTGAGTTCGGGGGGCGATGTATAGGTGTTGCGATCTGTGAGGATCTCTGGTGGGAGACAGAGCCGAGTCCCGGTACGCGCTACCCAATAGATCCGGTACGAGATCTGCTTGATCAAGGGGCCGACTTGATACTTGCACCCTCGGCCTCACCGTACTATGCCGGAAAAGCGCGTGTACGTACCGCTATTCTCAATCAAATCGGACGAACCTCGGGCGTCCAAGTCGTATATGTAAATATGGTTGGGGGCAACGATAATCTCATTTTTGACGGGCGCTCTATGGTTTCTTCAGAGAGTGGTGCCGTGGTTTACCGGGGACCGGCATTTGTCGAATCGCTGGAAGTTGTCAACCTCGCCGAGCTGGAGTACCTGCCTCCCGTGCAGGCGGAAATGGAGCGGTATGCAGAGATTGAGGCTGCTTTATGCCTTGGAATACGTGACTATCTGCGCAAGACCGGCTTTCACAAAGTTCACCTTGGGGTATCGGGCGGAATTGACTCCGCGGTTGTAGCCTACCTTGCATCAAAGGCAATCGGGGTAGAGAACACGCATGCGTTCCTTATGCCTTCCGAGTATTCATCAGAGGGTAGCATTAGCGACTCTGAGCAACTCTGCAAAAAGCTTGGAATAACCTATGAAACGGTGGCAATTCAGCCAATTTTTTCACAATTCTTGACTGCACTTGGCCCGCATTACTCGGAACAAGCTATTGGCATGCCTGAAGAGAATATACAGGCCCGCATTCGCGGGACTCTGCTCATGGCTCACTCCAATCGCACCGGTTCTTTAGTCGTCACAACTGGAAACAAGAGTGAGCTTGCAGTGGGCTACTGCACGCTTTACGGTGACATGGCCGGTAGCCTTGCTGTGATTGGTGACCTACTGAAAACTGAGGTTTACGCACTGGCTGCTCACATTAATCGAGATGAGGAAATCATCCCTCGCGCCATACTAACCAAAGCTCCTTCGGCAGAGCTTCGTCCCGACCAGCGTGATGAGGACTCGTTGCCACCCTACGAGATTCTTGATGAAATTCTTTCACGATATTTGCTGCGTAACTTAACCGCTAATCAGATTGTTGCCGAGGGTTTCCAGGCGCATACCGTTGCCGAGATTCTCAAAAAGGTCGGGCAGTCAGAGTACAAACGGCGCCAGACACCACCTGTACTCAAGGTCTCTACACGAGCATTCGGCACCGGGCGTCGTATGCCGCTTGCCCGCAAGATCTACGAACATCAAGTTCCTTAAACGCGACGCGGAACAAACGTGAGTTCAGCAGCAAGCACAGAGGCACCGTCGTCTTGCAAGGCGATGCCAGCCATTCCAACTGCGACATCTTCAGCTGAATTAAGCGGGGTGTACCATAACTCTACAAGATCACGGTAGTGTGTTTCTTTAAGGAAGTTAATCCGGAAGCTACCAAGCTCAAATTCGCCGGGCAGAGGACCGTCGAAGCCGTCGAGAATCCATTCAAGGTACGTCATGTTGTTGGTGTGGTTTTGACCGTCAAGATCACTGCGCCGAACACGACGAGTCTCTTCCCACGCCTCGGCCGGTGCCGTAGTATCGGCAGGCGTGTCCCGCACAGGCAGACGAATACGCGTTAGCCTATCGGCAAGAATGCGTTCTGAATCTTCATATAACTTACCAACCGAAAGCTCCTCAACGCATAGGGTGGCGCAAGTCCGCCTGGCCAGGTTCGAACTCTAAGCTCCTCGTTCCAGTGCGGGTATCGATACACCTCTACCGCAAGCCGGGACAGCACCCAGAAGAGTTTGTTTTCTCCCAAGTTGTCGTATCCAAAACCAAGGGCTGCGGCTTGCCGCGAGGCCGCCTCTTGGAGGTATCTACCTAAAGCTGGCGCGGTGGCCCGGTTATCCGGGCCTACGTCAAATGTATGAATCCGCACCGGCTCTTCCCAAACCGGAAGTTCGGTAGCTTTGTCCATGAATGCTTACTTGGCTCCCATAGACGTGCCACCGCCCTTATCGTCGGAACTCCGAGAGGCTTTATCGCTGGACTTCGGCGCGGCCTTTCCGCGCGCTTTCTCCTTGGATGCCTTCGCCGAAACCGGGCTGTCGCCGTTAAGGGCCGCAACTTCTTCAAGCAGTGGCGGTACCTGAAAGCGGCTCCGCTCAGCCGAGAGACGCCAGGTCTCAACAAGCTCATACGCATTACAAATTGCAGCGGCCGCTTTTTCGGCACGTGCATCCGCATCCGCTTCGAGCCGCTTTCTCGCATGCTCAAGAATGGCGACTGCCTCAAGCGCATCGCAAAATGACTGAAACTTTTCTCGGTTGAACCACACTCGTCCTTGGTAGGTATGCAACTCAAGGTATACCGCCACCTCAGAATGGCCTAAAATATCTTGAAGAACCTCTGCGGCAGTCTTTTTTTCGCTCAGCATCTGTTCGTGCCATGTATCATAGGTTGAAACAAGCTCTACAAGTTGATCCCAGTCGCGGGCGGCCGGTTGCTGGAGCTCGCCATCAGGTATGAGCGATCGCACCTTTTTAATAAGTCGTAGATCTCGTGAAGGCCCCTCCCCAGTTGCAACTAATGTAGGTTCATCCGCGGAGTAAAGCGCTGTTTCCACTGGACTAATAGCAACGTACGCAAGTAGTGCATGTCTTAGAATTGAATTGTCACCAATTCTTTCGAGTAGTTGGGCAAAGGCTGCACGGTAGAGCTTTACTTGCTTAGCAGGCGCCTCGAGCGATTGATACCGTAGAGACAAGAGTGCTTGCAGCCGCAGTTGAAACAAGCTCAGAGCTGCAGCAACATCACCCTCACCCCGACAGTGATCGCGTGTAGTGTGCAAAAATTGTTCATAACTGGTAGCGAGAACTTCCTGATTTACGGTTCCTGCTGGAGAACTGCCGGTTAGCTCAGACTCAATCTCATGCTTGCTCGAAGAGTTCAACACCCGAAAGAACATGTCATAAACCGGCTTGAAAAAGACGTCTTTGAGGGCCTCGTCGATATCGGGCACACCGGCACCACCCAAGGAGTCTGCCAGCTGAGCGTAGTAGGAAAACTCGCTGTCGGCAACCTCGTAGAGATCAAGAAAGACCTGCGATTCGTATCCACGAAGCGACACATAAAGCCCGCTGTCCCAGATATCACGACTATTCCGGATAAACCAGAGCCCGCTGCGTTGTTCACGCATAATGAGGTAGTGCTTATGACTGTTAGTTAAACCAAGCACGAATCCCAGACCATCTCGTCGATGCTCTTTGGAACCATTGCCAGTCTTTTCAACATATCCTGCCGAATCCTTGATCCAACCTTTGGCTGCCTCAAAGCTGTTGTTGAAGAATACCAAGGCACGATCCGAACCATCTTGATTGCTGTACGCAAAAACATTTTCGTTAATGCTCCCCTGTTGATCGTACAGATCAAAGAGAAAAAAGTTTTCAACCTCGGAAAAAAGAGGTCGGCGTTTCATAAGCGGGAAGACTTCGCGCTCATGCCGTTCCACGAGACCCATGTTTGGAGTCTCGTCCCAGTACGCGCGCCTATACTCCATACCGTATTTTTCTTTGAATCCCTCAACCTGACCATGCCCAATCATTGGTAGCCCCGGCATAGTCACCATAAGTGTGCACACACCAAAATATTTGTCGCCGTCACCAAACTGCTCAATAGCGGTGTCCTCGTCTGGATTGTTCATAAAGTTCACAAACCGTTTGAGTATTTCCTTATCAAATTCAATGGTGTTCTTTATCGTTCGCCGGTATTTTGCATTCTCTTCCATCTTGAGCATGTTCATGAAGGCGCTGTTGTATACTCTGTGCATACCCAAGGTGCGTACGAAGTATCCTTCCATCATCCAGAATGCTTCCGCCAGCAACAGAGTATCCGGTACCTCGGCCGCGACCCGGTCTACAACCTCACGCCAGAACTCTTCCGGCATTGCCTCATCAAACTGCTCCGCAGTCAGACCATACTCGGCACGAGTAGGAATATCACCGCCACTCCCCGGCTGCGGAAACCAAAGCCGTTGAAAATGGCGTTTTGCCAGGGTCATTGCTGCATCGAATCGGATAATTGAGAAATTGCGTGCGACATGGAGCACGGTTTGGATGACTGATTCGCGCACCTCGGCATTCAGAAAGTTAAGCTGAGCCGTATCATTCCATGGCATATGTGTTCCGTCGTTACCATGATATATGTAGCGCTCCTTGCCTCCGTCAAACTCAATACGTTTAAAGACTACCGATGCATCGGTCCGGTCGTAGTAATGATCCTCAATATAAATCCCCACGTTTGATTGACTTGAGAGATTCTCTCCATTGAAGCTGTAACTTGGGAACGGAGGATGATCTAGCTGAACAAACCAGTCCGGGTGTTTGTGAACCCAGTCTGAGTCAATGCCTGTATGATTCGGCACCATATCGCTTGCAAGCCGCATTCCACGACGTTCACAACGGATACGGAGGTCGGTAAGTGCTTCCCAACCGCCTAGCTCGTTAGCAATCTCGTAGTTCCACAAAGAGTAGGCTGAGGCCTCTGCCTCCGGGTTGCCACACATCTGCTTCACTTTTTTGGAGGCCTGACTTCTTTCCCAAAGACCAATAAGCCAAATGCCGGTGAACCCGCGTGATGCAAGGGCATCAAGTTCTTCATCCGGAACCTGATCAAGCGTTCGAATTTCCCGATCGTAACTACGGGAAAGTTGATCCAACCAAACAAGGGTACTCTTGGCAAGCAGTACAACGCTCGGCATCCAGTCTTTGTCCGGACTGAAGCGCTCAACCTCCTCGGCCGTTCCGGATCCATGATAGTCGTAGGGCGTCATCGTGCCGGGAGAAAACCCGCGCATTCGTTGCTCTTCATGCATGACGTCAAGACTACGCAAAAGTCTAAAAAGAAAGCGCCCAAGCACGGAGCCCCACTTGCGACGGATATAGGCAAGCTGATCCTCCAAGGAGTCGGGGAATTCGCGCGCCGGTGCCCGAAGCATGTCGGTTAAGAATTCCTCGTCCGGACCAAAGGGCGGCTGCTCGCCAAAGAAGGCGTTGACCTCGTGCATTGCGGATTCGTAGACCCCGTCCTGCTTGAGTGCAGTGTCGTCGAACAACTCACCAAAAGGGGCGAAGGCCGGATTCAGATTGGCTACCCAAAGCATAAGCAGCTCCTCGAGCGCCAATTCACGGCCACCAAATCCGGGCTCGGGCTGCGATGCCAGGTAAGCGGCAGGAGACATCTCGCCACTGTAAACCGCCAGTGGGGGGAACTGTTCAACAAACTGTGTGAGTAGATTGTCAACTTTGGTCTTACCTAGTTTTTTTTCAAGGCGTTCATGCAGTTCAGAGAAAATCTCAACCCCATGCTGTTCCCGGTACTGCACTGTGACATAATGGAGAATCTCGTCAATCAGCGCCATTGCATTGATATCACCGGTGCGTACAGCCTGCTCAGGATGATGTACAAGATCACGTTGTTTGTTAATGAGGTAGGAAAATTCGCGAGCTGCTCGAAAGTCAGCAAAAATTACATTGCCCCTAAGGCTGAAGATACCCTTATCAAAACCATAGCGGTTGCGAGCTGCGGCCGAAACGTGAAACTCACGAGCTCCATGCGGAGGTTGCTTACGAGTTGTGTAGTCCCCAGG
>JAIVHN010000231.1 GCA_020201015.1 Spirochaeta sp.
CCGCTCTTCCTCCCGTTGGTCGGCGCTCGCTTCGTTTTAAGTCCAGTTCGCTGACCGGAAACGAAAAAGCTCCCCTTTCGGGGAGCCATCAAAATGCGGCGAACTGGACTTGCCCTCCGTTCGGCGTCGTCGTGACGCCTCACTGCGGGCCGCCTCCGCGAGCTGTCGCGGCCGTCCTGGCCGCTCTTCCTCCCGTTGGTCGGCGCTCGCTTCGTTTCAAGTCCAGTTCGCTGACCGGAAACGAAAAAGCTCCCCTTTCGGGGAGCCATCAAAATGCGGCGAACTGGACTTGAACCAGCACGAGCTTAACGCCCACTAGGCCCTCAACCTAGCGTGTCTACCAATTTCACCACCGCCGCTTATGTGAACGCATCTTACCGAAAATTGGCGGGTTATGTCAACACATTCCCATAGTCGGTCCGGAGCGATGTACGGGCCACTGTTTAAAATTGCTGGGAAAATAGGCAGCTCAAATAAACATGGCCTGGTTCTGTTCGCGCGCCTCTATTCGCGTTACACTAAGGCGAATAGGAGTCAAGTCTGAGTAAATTAACAAAAGAACGAATTGCCGACGGTGTAGCGGGAAGCGGCTTTCCAATAAAAACTATTGGTCTCGTGGCTCATGATAATAGAAAACAGGACCTGGCGGAATGGGTTGAGTTTAACTTTGAGTCCTTGCGACCTCATCGACTCATTGGCACAGGAACAACCGGTAAGGTGGTGTCTGAGGCACTCAAACGACAAAGTAAAATCCGTAGGGTCGTTCCTTCACCACGAGTCAAACGACTCAAGAGTGGGCCCCTAGGTGGTGATCAACAGCTGGGAGCAATGATCGCCGACGGTAAGATCGACTTGCTCATTTTCTTGTGGGATCCAATGCAGCCGCAGCCGCATGACGTTGATGTAAAGGCGTTGCTGCGTATTGCGGACCATCAAAGATTACAGCCGGTATGGTGCCCGGGAGCTTCCGGGTGGAGATGCACCAGCAGCTCATGACGAGTCGACACCCACTGAGTCGACACCCACTGAGCCGGCGCCTGCCAAGTAGAGATAGAATGCGCTATCAAACTACAAAGCTGCATGTGTTCTTAACTATGATCGTCTTGGTTTTTCTGTCCTGGGAGCTACCAGCAGTTGATCAGCGTGACCAAGCAGCAGGTGAATCAAGCGCCGATGAACTGGTAACTCTTTTCAATCTGGTGGCGTCAGGGCGGCCTGGTGAGGGTAGGGCGAGACTCAATGCAGTGTTCTCGGATGGGTTTCTGCGTGATGTTGGAGCAAAGAGCATTTTTGATACCGTGCGGCGGATTGCAGACCGACATGGGGTAGTTCGTGCTGTTGCGCCTTCACCGGGGACATCTGAGCCGAAAGAGTATGAGCTTCTTTTTGCCGACAACATGGTCATTGCAGTTTCATTGCATCTGGAGGCCGACTCCGAAGGTAGCGGGCGTATCGGGGGCATTCAACTGGGGCGCCCACGAACGCTCGATCAGTTGCTGCAGGATCGAGTGCAGCGACTTGCCGCACGACACCGGAACACCACGATCTTTGTGGCACCGCTTGGGGGAGAGACTCTCACTGAAATTCCAGGCAGCGAAAGTGAAGAACTGGGCGATGTCGGCTCGCGAGACCGTGACGGCCGCCCGGCCGCGCAGTCGGTGGTTATGTATCCCGGAAAGGAGCTCGAGCATTTACGCCTTGTTTTACGGGTTGTGAGCGCGGTAGCAGAAGGTAGCCTTGAGCTGTCCGATGTTGTTCGTCTCAACGCCGCGCACATGGCAGATGAAGGTTCTCTCAGCGAGAAGGCGCCGGGTACACCGTATACACTCTACAGTCTCGGCGAGTATCTGCTGTTTGAAAAAGATCAAACTGCACAACACCATATAGAGGCGGCACTTCGCGCCCGGCGTGGAAGGCTATCCGCCGAGATCGACTGGGATCACCGGTCTTTATTCGAGCTGCTTGAGCGTTCAACAGCACTCGGTGGCGAGGCGATCTCGCCGGTCGAGTACCTTTTGGGGGCGTTCTTCTTTGTAGAGTCCGATGGACCAAATGCTGCGGCAGTCGTGGTGGTTCCAGGACGAAACGGAAGCACGTACTATGTTGCAGTGTCGCACCATGATCCTTTCCAGGCGCCGGATTCGGAGATCTTACGCCGTGACCTGGAGTTGCTTGCGGTACCGCTCCAACTTGCACCGTAGCAATGCTGGCGGCGAGCTTTATTGCAACCCGCTCTCAAGTTCACCAACGAGCTTGCCAAAGAGGCGTAAAGCTTCGCGCACCGGTTCCGGTTTGGTCATGTCGACCCCGGCAATTCGCAGTGATTCTATAGGATAGCGAGAACCACCGGACCGAAGAAAAGCCTGGTAGTCCTCCAACGCACCAGATTCACCACGCAGCACCCGTCCCGAAAGTGCTATGGCTGCGGATATCCCGGTTGCGTATTTGTAGACATAAAAAGCCCGGTAAAAATGCGGTACACGTAGTCCTTCCAGGTCGTCGTTTGCTAAGAGTTCTACATCGGGGCCAAAGTACTTCTCTAAAAGTTTCCGATACTCGGAGCGAAACACGTCTAAAGTTACCGCCCCACCGTTTTCTACAATTTCATGGGTGCGCTTCTCAAACTCGGCAAACATTGTTTGGCGGATAAGAGTGCCTAAAATGTCGTCTATCTGTTTGTTTACAAGGTATAGCCGCAAATTGTCGTCTTCTGCTTCACGGCGCATTTTGTCGAAGAGAAGTTGCTCGTTAAACGTCGATGCAACCTCGGCCTCGAAAATGGTGTAGTCGTAATGCTGAAACGGGTTAGCGCGTGCCGAGAAGTAACTGTGCATAGAGTGACCGGCTTCATGCGCTAATGTGAAGACATCGCCCAGTACATCTTCTTTGTAATTCATAAGAATATACGGATACCCGTCGTAAGAACCAGCGGAAAATGCACCGGAGCGTTTGCCCTTGTTTTCGTAACGGTCGACCCAAGCTCCCAGCAAGCCCACGCGAAGGGGCTCAACGTACTCGTTCCCAAGCGGTGCCACCGCCCCCACAACCTGCTCCACGGCCTGTTCATAGCTATGGCGAACAGTCAGTTCGGAAACAAGCGGTACTTTGGTGTCGTATAAGCGCAGTTTGTCTACCCCAAGAACCCGGCGGCGTAGCGCATAGTAGCGGTGCAACTGCGGCAAGGCCTCGGTTACCGCGTCTATGAGTGAGTCATACACAGTGACCGGTACGTCATCTACAAATAGTGCAGCCTCTCTTGCAGAAGGATAGTTGCGAACCCTTGCCTTGTAGATATCTAGTTGGATGCTGCCTGCGTAGAGGCTGGCCAGTGCGTTTTTGTGGTCTGCGAACTCGCTATAAAACTTGGTATGAGCATCCTCACGCACGCGCCGCTCGGGATGTAGCATGAACGAACCATAGGCCGACTGCGATAACTCACGCGTACCTTCCGGAGTGTCAACCTCACCAAACTTCATATCTACGTCGGTGAGTGCCCCAAATACCTTGCTTGAAGTTTGGTTGGCTTCCTGCTGCATTGCCAGCAACCGCTCCTCGGCCGCCGACAAAACATGCGGCTTGAGGCGCAATAGTTTCTTAAGCGCTATCGCATAGGGCGCAATCCGCTCGTGGAGCAAATACTCCTGCATGCGTTCATCCGGGATGGCCTGTATCTCAGGCGCCTGAAAACCCGCGGCGGCCTCGGCCTTCGTTGCTGCCTGCATGAAACGCGCAAAACGGTCTTGAGCAGCCGAAGAACCAAGGTCTTCACTTACTCGTAAATGAGCGTAATACGCCAGCCGTTCGGCTTTGCGCTCAAGCTCGGTGCTAAACTCAATCCAGTTGGCCAGATTCTCGGCAGAGTCACCAAGAGTGCCCTCAAACTCACTGATACGGGGAATAGATTCTTGATATACTTGCAGAGCCTGTTCCCAGTCCTCTTCTCGGGCAAATAAACTCCCGAGGTCCCATTGATCCCCGGCCGGAACATCTTGACGCTGTGGTATGGTGGTTGTTGTGCTCATGTACTGAAGCTACTCGGCGGTGGGCTGATCAGGCAGGAAAAAGACTGGGTCATAACCAAAGCCACCGGTTCCTGTAGAGGGGGAAAAAGTTATGCGGCCGACCCAGGTTTCCTGGACACAATAAAACCGTTCAGGACACCAGAGCAGCACCATAGCACACACATAATACGCGCTGCGTTTGGTGGGTTCTGTAACGGCAGATAGGTCTTGCAGGAGCAGCGCAGTGCGTTCGGCGTCGTTCCTTGGTGCATGTTCACGATCGGAACCGTAGCGTGCAGAGAAAATGCCGGGGCTACCGTTTAATGCGTCAACACAAATTCCGGAGTCATCGGCAAGAATAGGGGGTACAGCGGTGCCGCGCCCTTGCCGCATCAGTACCGCCGCGTGCAGTGCGCGAGCCTTAATGAGCGCGTTCCCGTGAAAATTCGGAGCATCCTCGGTGGGTGAAAAAGCCTCTATGCCAAAGTCCGTGGGTGTCAGAAGCCGATGCTTTGGAAAGACGGCAGACATCTCGCGTAGTTTGTGGGCGTTGCCGGAGGCAAGTAAAATATCCATGATGCCACATTGTACGCTCGCAACTCATCCTTGTGAAGACTCAATTTCGCAGAGCACTTTACGCAGCGCATAGAGTCCACTGTCGATAGACCCTTTGGGAATCCCGAGTACAGCAGAAAGGTCCCTGTTGGTTGGGGTGCGTGGGACGCGATCTATGAGAGCCACAACTGCGCGCAATCGCTCGCGCTGAACCCCGGTTTGTCTCACAACCCGAGCACGCGTCTTCTCATCGTTGCTTGCAGCCATTTGTATCTCGAGGCATCGCAGCTGGAGGTAAGCACGATTTCGCCGGTGCTGCAAAAGCGCAAGTCGACGTCTGCGGCAGAAGGTGCGTTCGCGCAACTCGCTCCAGCACTGAAACAAATACTCAAAACGATACCCGGTAAGAACCGCGAGTTTCTCTAAGTGGTGCGGTTCGAGATAGTCTGCAGCCTTCATCCCAAGTAATAAGAGACGTCGCGAGTGCGGGTCGTTAACCCTATCCTCGGTGTCGGCTGCATGCAACATACCGAATACCTGTCGTGATCTCTCTTCGGCGGCTTGCGAATTGAAATCCTCGGGTTGTTCGCCGTACTGCGGCTCCGCTTCGCTGAGCAAAAAATCTTTGCCGATTCCCTCCCAGATCAAGTTGAGATTGCCAGCGTAGTAGCGCAACTTGGCTCGTTGTTTGCGCTGCATGTAGCTGTGAAGCTGATAACGCAGATTCGTACCAAGGTAAGCCTCAAAGCCGCTGCCTTGATCATGAAAACGACGCAGTATCCTGTCAATGCGTGGCTGGAAATATAGCAAAAAATCTCCAGCATCGTCCTCCTCAAAAAATCGCCGACCCTGCGGATAGTTGTACACGATAATAGATACTTGCTCTTTGAGTTCGTCGCGCTTGTTTCCTGTACGCTGGTACTCCAATACCAGCTCTGAAAGTTGGGACATGGGCTGCTCCTTTCATTGCATGAGAAACATTACTGTGCAAATGGTATGCCAGCTGAGGATGGTAAAACGGCACTTTCCAACCGCCCAGGGTGGTGAGAATTTACCTAAGTTTACAAAAGCTGACAGAAGTACCCAGGTGCGGTTTGCAGGCCCAAAACTACGTGCACTGTGTAAATGAATGTAAATTACAGAGAGTTACAAAGAATTATACAGATGCAAACAGAATTATACAGGAGCAGAGTGTTGATTATTTAGATTCAAGTTGATGAGCAAGTTCGGAAAGGATAATCCGTTTTACCTGACGTCGGGCCTGTTTTGTCAAGAAGCCAGCAGCGCGTCGGTGCCCACCACCGCCAAAGAGATTGGCAATAACACTGACGTCTGTTTCATCTACCGAGCGGAGACTGCCCACGCAGTTGCCGTCTTCGTCGTCACGTAGGAAGGCAATTGCCCGAACCCCGGAAACACCTAACAACATTTCATATACCGTTGATGAGTCACGAGCATCATGTCCAAGTTCCTCGATATCGGCGCGGGTCTGATAGGTTATGAGGAGTTGGCCGTCAAAGTGAGACTCCATTCGATCAAGTATGCGACCAAGTAGCTTGCGTGAGACAAAACTCTGTCCGCCAAATATGCGATGATATGTTTCTCGCGGGCTTGCACCGGCCTCCATCAGGCGGGCGGCACCGGCAACGCTTGTATGACCGGTGCTCTCTAAGTGGCGAAAAAACCCGGTGTCGGTGGCAAAGCCCAAAAAGAGATAGCCAGCTTCATATGCATCGGGAACCGAGCCTGAAAACTCAATGACACGTTGCACTAGGAGCGCACAGGCTGGGGCGGTGCTGTCTACATAGGCAGGGTAGTCATACTCTGCGAGCACAGGGTGATGGTCAATTACCGCCAACGGAAGTCCCGCAAGATCAGCTGCAAGATCATCGCCAACGCGCTCGGGTCCGGAGCAATCAAGTATGAGAACTGCTGGCTGAGGGTCACTACGTTTCCATGCTGAGTCAATACGTTGCAGGAAGATTGGCTCCAGGTCACGAATTTCGGTGCGGTCAAAAGGACCTTCGTTGAAGTAGCGGACACCCTTTCCATTGCGTTCTAAGTAGTGTCCTAGAGCCAGTGCTGAACCAAGGCAGTCGGCATCTGGGTCTATGTGTCCGATGAGATAATACGTATCAAAGGACGCAAGATACTCCTTAATCGTGGAGAGCGTAGAGTCTATGCTGTTCAAGCGGAAATCCTTTTGTAATAAAAAAAGGCTCAAACCACGACGGATGTCCGGCTTGAGCCCTGCTGCGCATGTCTAACGAATTTGCGGTACTTGCTCCACATCAAAAAGCCCGGCAAGCTCTGCGTTGCCGGAAAGAATTCCCCATGTGTGATGGTCGTAGTTAGTCCTAACAAAGAGGTTAAGATGAGAGAACTCTTGATCAAGATACACTAATTGCATATAAGGCGCAGATTTACTTTGTGTATGAATAAGCCTACCTTGTCCGGCGGCCTCTATAAACCACTCTATAGGCAAGTAGAGCTCTCCAAGACGGTTGTTGCTTGTGGTGTATTCCACCTTGTACCCCATGGAGTGACTATACACACGGTTGGCATAGACTGTTCGCACGAACACCGTGGGCTGATCTTGCTGAGCAAATAGCCCCGCTGTAACTATGCCGAAAATAGCGGCGGCCAGAACGAGCTTTTTCACGGTATCCTCCTCACCCGGTAGTTAATTAGTTTTGTTTTTCCGGCAGACCGGATTATGCCTATAAGAATACTGAATTCGCCCGAAAATGCAAGCTCCTGCGGCACCGAACTGCTAAAGAACTCCCAAGCTTGCAAGCAACACCGCCTTTATGGTGTGCTTGCGGTTTTCAGCCTGGTCAAAAACGCGCGACTGCGGTCCCTCAATGACCTCATCAGTCATCTCATTGCCACGAACAGCCGGCAAACAATGTAAGAAAATGCTGTCTGGCTTACCGGTAGCAGCCATCAAGTCCGAGTTTACTTGGTAGGGTGCCAGCATCTTTAAGCGGCCACTTGCCTTGTCTTCTTCTCCCATAGAGACCCAGACGTCGGTATAGACCACATCGGCACCCGCAACTCCCGCAGCGGGGTCGGTCGTGATAGTAAGCTCCGCGCCAGACTCACGCGCAAACTCTCGTGCCTGGTCCACCGAGTAAGAATCGGGTGTAAGCTCTGCGGGCGCCGCTGCGGTAAAGTGCAGCCCCAGCTTTGCACACCCAAGCATAAGCGAGCGTGCAACATTATTACGGGCATCCCCAACGTAGGCTACAGTCCGATCTTTCAGTTTGCCGAAGTTCTCCTCAATGGTTTGCAGATCTGCCAATATCTGAGTAGGGTGATAGAGGTCGGTGAGACCGTTGTATACCGGCACCCCCGAATACTCAGCCAGTGTTTCTACCACTTTTTGGTCGAAACCTCTAAACTCAATAGCGTCAAACATACGCCCCAACACGCGGGCGGTGTCCTCAACAGTCTCTTTTTTTCCTATATGAATATCATTTGGTGAGAGAAATACCGGATGACCACCTTCTTCTGCAAAGGCGGTCTCAAACGCGCAGCGGGTACGTGTAGACGGTTTTTCGAAAATGAGAGCCAAAGTATAGCCCTCAAGCCGTCGTCCACGCTGGCCTTCACGGGACTCTTTCTTAAGCTCAGCGGCACGTCTCACCAGCGCAGCAATTTCATCTGCTGTGTAGTCGGCAAGACAAAGTAGGGAACGACCCTTTAGATCGCCTGTTGCCATAGAGCACTCCTTACTCCCAGACTGTAACATTCCGCGCAGTGAATGAGCCGTTCAGCTCGGCGGTTATGCAGACTTCTTCTCCGCGATAATCTCGGGCTTCTCGGTCTTTTCAATAACCGAACGAGTAATGACAACACGCTTTTTGCCTTCGATAGAAGGAATTTCAAACATGGTGTCGATCATGACGTTTTCTACAATAGAGCGCAGACCACGCGCGCCTGTTTTCCGCAAGAGTGCTTGGTCGGCAATTGCTCGAATAGAGTCTTCTTCGAACTCCAGCTCAACGTCGTCAAGCTTCATGGTTGCGCGGTATTGTTTGACAATTGAGTTGCGGGGTTCCTTAACAATGCGTACCAAGTCGTCATGCGACAACTCATGTAGCGACACGCTAATTGGTAGGCGTCCAACAAACTCCGGGATAAGGCCAAACGACATAAGATCGTCGGGATTAAGCAGTTTGAAAAGCTCTGCTCGGTCTTCGGGACGGTTGCGGCGAATGTCGGCACCAAATCCGATAGGATGTTCGGACACGCGGCTGTCAATAATGCGTTCGAGGCCTACAAAAGCACCACCACAAATAAACAGAATGTTGCTGGTGTCGATGCGAATCATCTCTTGACTTGGATGCTTGCGTCCGCCCTGTGGTGGCACCGAGGCAACAGTACCCTCAATGATCTTGAGTAGGGCCTGCTGCACACCTTCCCCGGAGACATCACGGGTTATCGATACGTTCTCGGCCTTGCGCGCAATTTTATCGATCTCGTCAATGTAGATGATGCCACGTTCGGCCGCCGCCACGTCATTACCCGCCGCCTGGTACAGCTTAAGTAAAATGTTCTCAACGTCCTCACCCACATATCCCGCTTCGGTCAGCGTTGTTGCGTCGGCAATTGCAAAGGGCACGCGCAACCTCTCGGCTAGGGTCCTTGCCAGCAGGGTTTTTCCGGTACCGGTCGGCCCAATGAGCAGCACGTTGGATTTTTCAACTTCTACACCGTCTTCGAGCTTTCCTTGGTGAGTAATGCGCTTATAATGGTTATAGACCGCAACGGACAGTGCGCGCTTGGCGTGTTCTTGACCAATAACGTAATCGTCTATATATGCCTTGATTTCCGCAGGACGCGGGATGTCCTCGGTGAACTCAGTGCTGACCACCTCGTCTTCTTCATCCAGAATTTTGCTACAAACCTGCACGCACTCGTCGCAGATGTATACTCCGGGCCCGGCAATAAGCCGGCGGGCAAAGTCCGAACTTTTGCCGCAGAAGGAGCAGTTCTTTTCATTCTCAGTTTTGTTTTTGCTCATGAGTTCCTCGGGTTAGTACTTCATCGACGACACCGTAGGTCACGCTTTCTTCTGCGGACAGAAAGAAATCACGTTCCATATCAGTCTCTACCTGCTCCAAAGATTTGCCGGTGTGTTCGGCAAAGTATTTAATGAGCATTTTTTTGAGTCTGACCATTTCTCGTGCCTGAATGCCAATATCGCTTGCCTGGCCTCGAACACCACCCCATGGTTGATGTATAAGAATGCGCGACGAAGGTAGGGCATAGCGTTTACCTGCTTCACCTCCGGCAAGTAGTACAGCGCCCATTGATGCCGCCTGGCCCAAACAGATGGTCTGCACCGCGGGCTTAATGATCTGCATAGTGTCGTAGAT
>JAIVHN010000063.1 GCA_020201015.1 Spirochaeta sp.
TCCAAAGGGGTTGGGGCGCGACACAAGAGTATATCGGGCTGAATTCCTATCTCTAAAAGTTCTTTCACCGAGTGCTGCGTGGGTTTTGTCTTGAGTTCTCCGCCTGCGACTTCCGGAACCAAGGTAAGATGTACCGAGATAACCGAACTATGACCAAGCTCGTGAATCATCTGCCGAGCCGCCTCGATAAACGGTACCGACTCGATATCGCCGACAGTACCACCAACCTCTACAATCGTGACGTCAACCTTCTCGTCGTCACCAATGGCTCGGATCCGTTGTTTGATGCGGTCGGTTATGTGCGGAATAACTTGCACGGTACGACCAAGAAAGCGCCCTTCGCGCTCCCGTTGTATCACTTCTTGATAGACCTGTCCGGTAGTAATGGAGTTAACTCTGCTGAGAGGAGAGGACGTGAAGCGCGCATAGTTACCGAGGTCAAGATCGGTCTCAGCCCCGTCGTCGGTCACGTAGACCTCCCCATGTTGGTACGGACTCATCGTGCCAGCATCAACATTGATGTACGGATCAATTTTGATCATCCGTACCTGTAAACCACGCGCCTCTAAGAGACAACCCATAGAGGCGGCAGCCACTCCTTTACCTAAGCTGGAGCATACTCCGCCGGTTACGAAAATGTACTTCTTCATGGGGTTTCATTATTCGCGCCTGTTCCACCTGTGTCAATTGATGTGGGAGCCTTAGTCGTGGGTGCGGCGGGCGGAGGCGGCAGAGCGGCGGTCTACCAGAAGCAGTTCGTTAGATATGCGGGAAACGGTCTCGAAGTCAAGCACTCGGCCCGGCAAGATCTCGCTATCTACATAGATTGGCAAGCCAAAGTGCAGTGCTATGCCGATTCCGTCGCTTGGCCGAAGCGGTAGGCGGTGATCCTCACCTAATGCACGGTAATATAACGAAGCTAAAGGTTGGCCCTCAGAGCTTAACTGCACCTCGAGTCGCAGCGCTTGAAAACCATGTCTAATGAAGAGCGCTGGCAGCAGCTGGTGAGTAAATGGGGTTGAAGTTACAACACCTTCAATTTCGAGCACGACGGCAGCCGCTTCGGAGGCCCCTACCGGTAGTGCAACTACCGAGTCGCTGCCGCTTTGTTGTAAGAGAAGGGTTGGATCATCATCACGGCCGTGCAGAGTAACCCCAAGCACTTCAAATTCTTGCCAATCTCCTGTCATTTCGGGCTAAGTATATCACACCCATTTTTGGTTGACAGTGCAAAAGCAAACTCATAGACTACCCGCGATGCGGGAACAAAAAGTCTGGTACGCATCTTGCGCGGTCCACGGTTGGGTAACCTCAAGTAATGTCAGAGTTTCTGAGTGATGAGAATTTCCAAAAGTTTCGCAACGTCATATATGACGCAAGCGGCATCCACTTCTCCTCCGCCAACCGGTCTATACTTGAGAGCCGTCTCAAAGAACGGTTGAAGATATCAAAATTAGACACTATCGAGGAGTATCACCGCCTCATCCTTTCAAGCGCCGAAGAAATGAAGGTGTTACTTGATTCGGTGACTACCAATCTGACCCGTTTTTTCCGCAATAACGCACATGTAGCAACCTTTGATAACTACGTTATCCCCGAACTCGTCCGGCTGAAGCGTGAGCGCGGCGACAAGAGCGTGCGTGTCTGGAGCGCGGGGTGTTCCACTGGTGAGGAAGCATATACCATTGCTATGAGCTTGAAGGAAAAGCTCCCTGCAGACTTTCAGATTATTGTCACTGCCTCGGATCTCAGTCTGAAGTCCTTGATGGTCGGCACCGAGGGTTTCTATCCTGAAAGCCGCATAGCCGGAGTACCGGAGTACTATCTCAAGAAATACTTCGAGCAGCGAGGCTCGGGCTATCAGGTTCGCGAAGAGATTCGCTCATTGGTTAAGTTTGATTACCATAATCTGAAAAACGATAGTAGACAGCGAAACCTAGATGTTATTTTCTGCCGCAATGTCTTGATCTATTTTGACGAAGCTGCTCAGAAAAACGTCGTCGAACGCTTCTGGGATGCGCTGGCTCCCTATTCTTTTCTGTTCATTGGACACTCTGAATCTCTTTTCGGCATGAACACACGGTTTGAGTTTCTCAAGACCGACTGGGCATGTATCTACCGAAAAAAGACGTAATAAATGTAACCCCCTGCAAGGAGTCGGATCGTTGAGTAACGAACCCCTTTCCGTATTAGTTGTAGATGATTCGGCGCTCATGCGTAACCTCGTCTCTCGTATTATTAATAGCGTACCGGACCTGACGGTATGTGGCACCGCTATGAACGGTTCCTTTGCGCTCCAAAAAATCCCACGACTCAAACCTGATATCTTAATTCTGGATCTGGAAATGCCGGAAATGAACGGGATCGAGTTCCTCACCAAGCGTCAGGAACAAGAAATCACGGTACCGGTAATTATTCTGTCCTCTATGGCCAAGAGTGGGGCCCAAATCACTATGGATGCACTGTCCCTGGGCGCATCGGACTTTATCATGAAGCCGTCCGGTTCTATTTCTGAGGACATTCACACCGTTGGAGACCAGCTGATTGGCATGGTGCGTGCCTATGGAGCGGAGTACCGTCGCCACCAAGGCGGCGCACCGCCAACAATTTCGGACGAACACAAGCCGACTCATGACGGAGCGGTTCCGGGAAAGTCTCTTGCGCCGGAACCAGCAAAGGCTGGCGCGGGGGCACCAAGGTCGACAGCCGCGGTGGCGGCGCCAGCGCCAGCACCAGCACGGATCGTACCGGCAAAGATCAAACCTGAGGCCGCCCCAGGCGTTCTTGAGATCATTGCAATTGGAATATCTACAGGCGGTCCCAACGCACTGCGAAAGATCCTGGCCGATATCGATGCCAACCTTAATCTGCCGGTCGTTGTTGTACAGCATATGCCCGCAGGCTTCACCAACGAGTTTGCTAAAAGTCTGGACCGGCTTTCACCACTTGAGGTCAAAGAAGCCGAGGAAGGCGACCTTATCAAACCAGGGCGTGTGCTCATTGCACCCGGCAACAAACACATAACTGTGGAGAAAAAGCGCTTGGCGGCAACGGCGCACTTGAACGACGACCCGCCGCGAAACGGACATCGCCCTTCGGCAGATGTACTGTTTGCCTCGGTCGCCGAGCATTACGGGAACCGGTCGCTTGCAGTAATTATGACCGGTATGGGCCGTGACGGCGCCGAGGAACTTGGCACCATTTATCGGAAAGGTGGCATTACTCTCGGACAGGATGAAGCTTCCAGCATTGTGTACGGCATGCCGCGGGTCGCCTATGAGCGTGGCTTTGTCGGTCGGCAGGTCGCCCTGGGAGATATGGCCAAGACAATTAATCAAATTGCTCAGGAGCGCCGCGAATGACTTCCCCCTCGACAGCTGATCCTCAGGGGCAAGCAACTCTACAGGTACTCAAGCCCGGGCACATTCCCTACGAACAAGGGCTTGCGCTACAAGAAAAGCTCATTCAAGACCGCATTGATGAGAAGGTTGCGGATACCCTGGTGCTGCTTGAACACCCGCCGGTAATAACACTCGGGCGCAATGGCTCCGAGAACGACATCGTGGCGGAACCCGCCACACTCGAGCAAAACGGGGTCACGGTACACCGCATTGGTCGTGGTGGAGAGGCAACCTACCACGGACCGGGGCAGCTTGTGGGCTACCCCATTATTCACTTATACGAACGTGCCCGCGACATACGCCGTTTCGTTTTTAAGTTGGAAGAAGTCTTCGTGCGGCTCCTCGCGGATGAGTACGGCATTAGCGCCGGTCGCGATGCCGAGCACCGCGGAGTCTGGGTCGAGAACGAGAAGGTTACGGCCATTGGCATTGCAATTCGCAACCGTGTCACCATGCACGGCTTTGCCTTTAATGTGAACACGGACCTCTCACACTTTTCCTGGATTATCCCCTGCGGTATTCGCGATCGCGGACAAACCTCGCTCGCAAAGCTGCTCGGACAGGAGCTTGATTCCGGAATTGTTGAGGCTCAGGTAGAACGATATTTTCGCGAGGTGTTTGGTTACTCTGTGGTTTCGGCTTCAGCCGGTTCGGATTCAGCTGCCTCGGCGGAGTCGGATGCCGCAGCCTCGGAGTCCTGAGCTGCTTTCTGTTCCGGCGTCACGCTACTACACGGCCGTCTGAAACTCTCTATGGAGTTTGCCGTACCGTCTTCATTGAGCTCCAGCACCACCCCCTGCAACTCCATGCGGCCCCATGCATCCTGTGAGCGTTCGGGGATGCCGGTGAGAAACTGCTGAATCTCGATCTTGGAATCCAGGCCGGAAACCCCGTCGATACTTCCTACGCGACCAATGTCGGTAATGACCGCGGTGCCGCCCTTCATGACTTTTGCATCGGCTGTCTGCACGCGGGTGCCGCTGCCAATAACGGCCGAGAGCTTCCCGTCGGCATGATAAAACATCGTCCCTTTTTCTGCCGTGGTAGTGGCATGATACTCAAGGATGATGTTGCGGGTGCCAGCTTCGGCCTCAATACGGCGTAGGAGTTCGGGGAGGTAGGTGTAGGGATTGCCAGCATGCAAACGCCCGAGGCCGGACATGCCCAACAACACCAGAACGACAACCCGGGTACCCCCTACATCGTAGTAGCGCCAGCCGCGCCCAGGAACCCCCGGCGGCATGTTGGCGGGCCGCAGCAAATACGGTGCGCCGTCTATATGCGGAACGATGTCGCGCTTGTAGTACGCTTGGTCGCCGGTCGTGAGTACATCGATCCCTAACTTGCGGAGATATATGGAGTGGTTCTTCCCAATGCCAAAGCCGCCGGTAGCACCGTCCACATTTGCCACCACGAAATCGGCCCGATACTCTTCCTTGAGTTTCTTGATGTCGGTCTTCACACAAAAGATACCGGCCTTACCGACAACCTCTCCCAAATAGAGCACTCGAATTCCCACGCAGCTACCTCCAGCCTCTCGGCCGTTGCAGTGTAACAGGACGCAGTGTTGGAGCAAAGCCCCTGGATTCTGTGCGCATTTCCTGGCATAGTATGGGTGGAGTGCCGTAAGGACTCCCCTGTTCGACGCGCCGGACGTGAACGGGAGGTCGCCTCGCAAGAGGGGCCGACAACATGGGCAAAGCTTGCCCAATGGAGGTATTTTTATGAAAGGACAGGATTTTCCCGATATCGGTAGAATCATGGATCAGTTGTTTGAAGCTGCCGAGGACTTTAAGGCAAACTTCGGACAGGGAATGGGGTACGGGCCGGGCGCCGGTACGCACCCGGGTGCCGGTACGCAGCCGGGTGCAGGCACTCCACAAGGAGAGCGTGGGTTTCCCTGGGGAGAGACCAAGGATTATTATCCGGCCTACTCCTATCCGCCAGCAAATGTGTACTTGCGGGAGGACAAGTGCTTAGTTTTTGAGTTTGCGGTAGCTGGCTTTACTGAGGCGGATATTGATCTCACCTTTAAGGGTGAGTATATGTATCTCGCGATCAGTGGTTCCGAACGGCTTGCAGGGCCGGAGAACATTCACTATTTCAAGCGCCGACTTAAATTTAAAGATGTGAAGGATCAGAAGTACTACGTACCGGAGGACAAGTTTGACCGGGATGCGGTAGCCGCAACCTTGACGAACGGAATTCTCGAGGTCGTAATACCGCCGAAAGAAAGCCCGGAGCAGTCTCAGGGCATTCGCGTGAACATTAAGAAAGGCACAGCAGACGAGTTTGGTGCCGGGGAGAAGCAGTAATGGTATTTGTTTTTGTTCTTGGCGTCATAGTTGGGTATCTCTTCAAGCCGCAAATTGACGACGCAATCCGACGCGTAGCACGTCTCATTAAGGATGATCGCTCGGACTCCGAGTAAAGTTTTCGGTAGTTCGACAGGAGAGTCCACCGGCAGGCTCTCCTGTCGGCACCCATTACGCTGCTTGTACTACGCTGCAGGTATCTTATCGGGAAACCAATGGCGGGTGTGGTTAGCGAAACGTACAAGCGCCAGCATCACCGGCACTTCAACAAGGACGCCGACAATTGTAGCCAATACAACCGGTGAGGATGCACCAAACACGGTGATAG
>JAIVHN010000064.1 GCA_020201015.1 Spirochaeta sp.
GCGGTAAAGCCAGTGGCGCACTTGACGCCGCTCTACATTCCCATAAGCAACGTTACGGTCGTGCCGGTACTTGCATCTATCAGCAGCCGTCCGGACTTTCGCGCGGATCCACGCGAAGTTGCCGCCATCCATCTTTTGGACCTCCACGAACTCAGCCTTGAGGTAGGCGAGGCCGAGTTTCTCGGAAGCGTTGCAGCCACGCCACTGCGGGCGCCGTGCTACCAGCCAAACGGCCTAAAGGTTTGGGGAGCAACCGCTATGATGCTTGCAGAGTTGGAAGAACTGCACCGTTTGGTAAGCAACTAAAAAAGGCCCGCCATCTGCTGCGATGGTCGCATCTGCAGCAATAGACGGGCCTTGTTTGAAACTACCTGCAAAAAGCGGAAGAAGCGGTGCTCAAACCGCGAGGGCAAGCAGCTTTCGTCTACAGCCCTTTCCTCTCAAAAAATCGGAACAACGCTACCGAGCCAACAACCATAACGGCAATCACAACCCAATGTGACACCCCAAGTACATCGGCAATTGAGACTCGTCCAAGTGCGCCAATTGGTGCAATGTACTGCTGCACCGCTGGGTAGAGAAATGCATAAATCAGACCTCCAAGCAGCATACCAAGAATGGGCCAAATGGCTCCAATCCGTCCCTCGCCAAGGGCACCAATGCTTGTCCCTGGGCAATACCCAATAATGGCCCATCCTGCGCCAAAGAGTAAGCCGCCAATGACCTGCAGGCCAAGGCTAAATGCTCGTGGGGCAAACTCAACAAGACCCATATCGCGTAGAAAATAGACGCCAATGGCACCGACTACAATGGTTGTGAGCATGTACTTCACAATCGTCATATCGATGAGTCTCATAGCTCCAACCTGCCGCTCAAAGCGAATAGCTTCAGCTTGCTGCAGGAAAATGCCGAACAGCGTCCCGGTGATCAGTCCAAATACCAAGATCATGCCTTACCTCCTTTATACAGTACACGTGCGGTGGCAATTCCACCAACAAAGAACATGGCCAAGGCAAGTAGACTACTAAGCCCCAGCTGGCTGACACCGCTTACTCCGTGTCCGCTTGGACACCCGCCAGCCATACGAACTCCGATCATTGCTATTGAACCGCCGACAAGCGAGTACGCTATCCGGGTTCGAGTGCTGCTGCCAAAACGGTTTACCCACATAGATGGGAGTTTTTCTACCGTAAAGGTTTTGCTGAACTTGGATGAGATAAAAGCGCCGATGCCAATTCCAATTACGAATAGCAGCTGCCAGTTGGGAAAGGATGCGAGCGTGTTACTGCCACCGCCGACCGTGTAAAACTCAATCTGCGACATGTCTACGCCAAAGGCCTGCACCAATCCTGAGGCAGCTCTGGGGAAGGTTGTCGATGTACCGAAAAACTGCCCAACAAAAGCTACGCTCAGCGTCAGCAATAAGCCGGAAAGTGCGCCGAAGATGTAGGGCTTATGATGTTGCTCAATCTTCATGAATTTCTCCTTATTATGTTGTGTGAATATTGGATTCCCGTAATATAGTAAAAATCATATGTTCAGGCAAGTGCTAAGCTGATATTCTTTCAATGAAATGCTCTGCTGAGCAGCTGCGTAATCCACTGTTTTGGTGTACACTGATCGTCAAAAATGACATGTGCGACATACGGGAGCGTTTATGGACACTTCAAGTAAGGCCCAGGATGACAAGCAAAAAATGACACAACACAATGAAGTAGGGGTGCGTGAACAGATGCCGGGTACACAGGGGCCTGCTGCGCGAGGCAATGCAGATAGGGCGCGGGTCATTGACGCTTTGTTCTCCTCCTCGGATCGTATGGGCTATGATCTGCAACAGCAGCTGCGCCTGGCGCAACAAAGCTTTGAGGGCTTTAAGCGTACACTTGCAGGCGCCCAAGAGCTGCACGCCTCAAGCCAAAGCAATGTCGAAACCATTGATAGCCTTGATCAGACGCTGAGTGACTATGTTCGCTTTGCGGCCGAGCTCCAAGCAAGCAGTGAAAAAATCAATGCTGAGTCATCCAGTTCGCTCGACATGGTTGAGCTCAACCGCAAGGCGCTTGATACGATGGTGACCTTCATTAGGGAAATTTCCACATCTGTTCAGCAGGTTTCAGAGAGTAACCGAGCGCTGCGCGAGACCTCAAGTGAGGTTGGCAATATTGTTAACCAGGTACGCGACATTGCGGCAAATACCAATGTGTTGGCGGTTAATGCCTCAATCCAGGCGGCTCGAGCCGGTGAGGCCGGGCGTGGCTTTGCGATTGTAGCACAGGAAATCCGACGACTTGCCCATGATACCGATGCTTCGGTAGGTCAGATCGAGTCAATTCTTGACCACATCGTGAATGGAATTGGCGAGACGGCCGAGGTGTTCGACGCAACACTTGAGAAACTCAGTGGCGCCGACGAGATGATTCAGTCGGCACAGGAGCGTGTGAGTGCAATATCTGAGAAGGTTTCCCATATAAAGTCCTCGGCAGGCGACTTAAGCGGCATAGCAGGCCGTAACAGTGAGCAAGCCCAGGAAATGAATGCCGCGGTCGAGGCCCTTCACACGTCTTTGCGTGGCACAAGTGAGACCGCACTTGCCACCATGGATGTCGCCAAGAAGCAACAAAAAAAGCATGATGACTCACTGCGGTACAACAAGCGGCTGCAGCATGAGGCCGAAGAGTTGCAGATACTCGCCACTCGATTCACAGACAAAGATGAGTTGATCTTTGGGGTAAATCCCTTCACGACCCCAGACGAGATTGAGCAGATGTATGCACCGATTATTGCCGAGGTGTGTCGCGCCGCCGGATGTCGTTCACGCACCATCGTCGTGCGCGACTACGACGCTTTGGGCGATGGCCTTCAGGCTGGCTATATCGATATAGGCTGGTTTTCGCCGTTTGCCTACGTAAAGGCCCGCGAAAAGCTTGAACTTGACCCGCTCGTAACACCGATAGTTAAGGGCAAAGCATCTTACCAAGGCCTCATTATTGCGCTCAAAGACAGTGGCCTCCGCGAACCAGCACAGCTGGCTGGAAAGAAATTCGGGTATGTTGACCCTACCAGTGCCTCGGGATATCTCTATGCACGTCAGATTCTTAAGCAGGAAGGGCTTGACCCCGATACAATGTTCGGCAGTGCGGTTTTTTGTGGAAGTCATGACCACGTTATTCGTGATGTGCTTAACGGGGACATTGACGCAGGCGCTACCTATGACGAGGCTTACGCGAATGCTGAAAGCTTCGGCCTACCGGTACATCGCCTTGCAGTCATTGCCCGCACGCAAGATATCCCCAGAGATAGCATTGCAGCACGGCCCGAAGTTCCTGAGGAACTTCGGACTCGTGTGCGTGAGAGCTTTCTTGCATTCTCTGACTTTGCCCGGTACCAGACACAGATCGAAGGGTTCAAACCCAGTTCCGATGCCGACTACGATGTGATCAGACTTCAACTTCCGGAGAACGGTCGGTCTGTACATCAAGATTCTGGTACACTCGGACCAGAAAAATTGTTATGAATGCCGCGTAGATTGTAAAAAGCAGGCTAGACAGTATCACCCCTAATATGGGAATGAACACAAGAGCAAAGT
This sequence comes from Spirochaeta sp., assembly GCA_020201015.1. Taxonomy (GTDB): domain Bacteria; phylum Spirochaetota; class Spirochaetia; order DSM-27196; family SLAA01; genus SLAA01. Next base: position 3,587 of record JAIVHN010000064.1, read on the forward strand.
TCAGCACAAATACCAGGAATGTCAGTCCAATGATCACCAGTAAGGTGATAAACGTGGCGCCGAGGTTTTTCTTTACGGTGCTCACACTTCTGCCTACTGCTTTTCCGGCTGAGAGATTATCTAACATTACGGCAATTAGCGTAAACATAAGGAAAAAAGCCGCAATCACACCCGGAATAACCAGCAAGATCATCCCAACAGTTACAATGGCAATCACCAAAACAGTGGCAATGATAAGAGGAACTATGCGCGAGACCAGGCGCTCCCAACCAGTTTTAAGCGATACCGACTCGCCTTTTAGGGCTGAATCAGCCATGCCAACCGTCATACCATGCGCTAAAAAACTGACAAAGCTGCTGAGTATAGAGACAATCATGAAAGCGCCGACAGCCGCCCCGGCTCCTGCCAAAGCTTGTTCCGGATTGGCTGCAATTTGCTCTCCGGAGAATCTGTCCATCATGGGCATAGCCGAACCTGTTAAAATAAGACCTGTGATTGCCGAGAACACAATAGAAGCCAGCATTGGCACAAAAATTAGCGGATTCCCCTTTGCTGCGACACCACTTTGTTTTAAAACCTGGAGCATATTCATCGAACGCCTCCTAAAAACTGAACATAAGTTTATATTTAGGATAAGCCGGTTTTTATTAATACACAAGCAGCTATTTGTTCGAGCATGAAATACGGAGTGTCTGTTGCGTCCGGCGACCGGCGGGCATTGAGGAGAGCCACCATGAAAAACACCCCAAGAACTTTCGTTTTACTGTGGCAAACCCTCAAGCGGCCCGGCGGAGAAGCTGGCGGAGCCGAGCTGAACAAACGGTTAATTCTGGCGGTCTGCATTGTCGCGAGTGGCCTCGGGTTTCTTAAGTCATCTTCGGTGGCCGTTGCGCTGCCGGTAATCCAACGTTCGTTAATGATCAGTGTTGCTGAGGTACAGTGGATTGCCAATGCATACTTGCTGTCGCTCGGGGCACTCATTCTGACCGGGGGTGCCTTGGCCGACTTTTTTGGCCTTGACCGAGTCTTTCGCGCTGGAATTGCTCTTGTCGGTGTAGCCGGGCTCATGTGTGCCTTTGCTCCTAACGCGGTAACACTGGCCGTCTTTCATGCGGTGCAAGGTGCTGGGGCGGCTCTCATGATACCATGTAGCCTTTCGATCATACGTCGTACTTTTGGCCCGCACGAACAGGGGCGGGTGATTGGGCTCTGGGCTGGGCTAAGCGGCGGCATTGCTGCATTGGGCCCTTTGGTTGGCGGCCTGCTTGCTGACATAAGTTGGCGGCTTGTATTTGCCTTTGCGGTGCCGTTTGCAGCCCTTGCGTGGGCCGCCGCGGTGTGGGCTCTGCCGGTCTTCCCGACTCGCCGTGACCGCCGTCCGGACCGGGCGGGCGCAGTGCTCCTTATGGTGATTTTGTTTGGCCTTTCGTTTGGAGTCATTCGCCTTCCGGAGCATGGGTTCGATGTAGTTGTACTGCTCATGTTTTTTGGGGCAGTCATGTCACTGCCGGTGTTTGTTCTTGTTGAGCGGCGCGCCGCAGCGCCCCTCATTCCAGCCGAGATGCTCAATCGCACACTGGTCGGCGCGAACTGTGCGACCTTCTTTCAGTATTTTGCGTTCAGCGGCGTGTTGTTTCTGGTGGCCTTTGGCCTGCAGCAACTTGGCGGTTTCCGGGCATCAACAACCGGACTTGCCTTGCTGCCAATGACGCTGGTTATCACCTTCTTTTCCGGGTACTCAGGGCGCTTCACGGACCGCTTTGGGCCGGTGCCGCAGATGCGGCTGGGGCCGGTGCTGTTCTCGACAGGAGCAGTGCTGCTGCTGTTGGGAGCGGGGGCAGGTTCCGGTGCGGTTGCAGAGGCATGGGTGGCTACGCGGACGCTTCTATGGTGGTCGGTGGCCGGGCTTACGGTTATGGGAGTTGGAATGGTGTTTATTATTCCGGCTGTTACTACATCTGCAATGTCAACCGAGGATGAGTACGCCGGTGCAGCTAGCGGACTGAACAATGCGCTTTCGCGGATTGCCGGGCTGGCGGCCACCGCCGCGGTTGGCGCGGTGTTGGTGGCTATGTACCGCTCGAGCTTTAGTTATGAGCTTGGCACGGAAGCTCTTTCCGCGCTCCTCACCGAGGCGGAGCGTACCGCGCTCATAGGTGAGGCCGGACAGCTGCTTGAGAGCCCCACGCTTCAGGCGCTCACAGAGGCTCCGGCCGAGTTATCCGGCAGTCGCGGCACTCAGGGTGTCGAAACTGCCGGAACAGCAGGTGCTGTGCGCACCATAGCCGAAGGCGCCTTCGTGCAAGCTTACCGAGCTGCCGTCGGCTTGAACTTGGCCGCAGTGGCTTTGGCCTTCCTATCCGGATTGCTTATTCGAAGCCCGGGCGACCGGCGCCGCATGTAATTATTCAAGCACCTTGGCGATGAC
>JAIVHN010000232.1 GCA_020201015.1 Spirochaeta sp.
GTATTGGGCAACTGGAGCACCCCTTCCCGCTTTCTATCCAGGTTAATGACAAGGAGGCTCAAAACCTCGGGGCGCTGCGGATGGCTGTGAAGATAGACCCGCAGTTTCCGGCTACCCCGCCCCCGGTGTTTCACCTGGTACACCATCTCTCCCATAAGAGAGTTCCAGAGAAGGGTTGCCCAGTAGTCGGGATTCGGTTCCCTTGTCTGAAAATTGATTAAACCGTAATCCCCGCCGATGAGGGCTTGGCGGACAACTTGCTTGTGGCCCGATAAAGCCATTTGACCCAGAGTGTCGAGCCACCAGAGGCTTGAGATAAAGCGATCGGAAATCCCCGGTTCTCCGCCACACTGAGCATGTCCAGTCTCCCCTAACCATAGTTCTGCAGCAGGAAGATAGCGTCGGCAGAGTCTGCGCACTCTTTTTGCATTTCTGCCGAGTCCGTCAAGGTTGCGGGGATTGAGGAGGGTGTAAGGCCCGGCCCTTCGAGTGGCAATGGGGCAGCGGAAAGATTGCTGAGGGTAAAAGTGCCAAGTAAGAATATCCAGGTTGTGTCCTCTGGATGCTAAGCCTTTCAGAAAGCGGCGGAGAAAAGGGAGTACTTCGCCGACTATCGGCCACACTACCAGTGCAGGGCCTGCCACCCGACCTCCTCCCTCCTTTTCCATGATCTTTCCCAACTTCCCAATAGCGTCGGCATAACGCGCCGGGGAGATACCCTTACCGTGGAAAAAGGGGTAGGCGTTCACCTCATTGCCAAGCTCCCAGATTGGCAGGCATTTGCCCCGTTTTATGCTGTAGCGGATGAGCGAGCGGGCATTCTTCCCCCTCCAGGTGTCGTCTTCCTTCCGGCGTTCCGGCCCGGCGTTGAGGGTCATGAAGAGCTCTGCTCCGATATCCTGGCAAAACTGCTCAACCCCTTTCCAGCTCTGGCGGTCTATATAGTAGCTCCCTTCGGGAGCTGCCTCGGAGCTGCGCCCCACGTACTTCTTCTTCACCCGATAGGTCAGCTGATCCGCCTCGGTCCCTCCGATCCTCAAATAGGATAGGTGAAGGTGAGAAGCCATCTTGCGCAGTTTCACGTCATGCAAATCCACCGGCTCAACCCGCGCTGTTCCAAGCCCCCGCCGGGTGCCCGTACTTCCTTCCCACCACAACCCTCCTACCAGGAGGGAGGTATCTATAGATGCAGAGATAAACCGGGAGGGGATTCTTTCTACCGGCTGGCTTTCGGGAAGAATAATATATGCTTCAATCCATCCCATTATTGAGTTCGGCTGTTGCCACGTAGTACATGTTGACCTCTTTTACTTTTCAATATGCACTCTGGACGCTGGCTTCTGAAACCGCACTGGTCCTACTCACCGGGCTACTTCCTCACGGTACGCTTCCAGGGGTGCGCAGCTACACACTACATTGCGGTCGCCCGCCACGTTGTCCACCCGGCCGACGGCGGGCCAAAACTTGTTGGTCCGCGTCCACGGGTAGGGGTAGGCTCCTTCCTCGCGTGTGTAGGGCCGGTCCCATTCCGTTGCGGTGACGTCTTCCAGGGTGTGCGGAGCCATGCGCAAGGGGCTTGATTCCAATGGCATCTCACCACGTCGGATCTGGTCAATCTCACCAACAATGCGAATCATTGCGTCGCAAAAGCGGTCAAGCTCCGCGCGGTTTTCACTCTCGGTGGGCTCCACCATGAGCGACCCATGCACCGGCCACGACATGGTCGGCGCGTGAAAGCCGTAGTCGGCTAAGCGTTTGGCCACGTCCTCCACGGTTATTCCAGTCTCTTTCTCCATAGCCCGGAAATCCAGAATGCACTCGTGCGCTACCCGTCCAGTTCTGCCAGTAAAGGCTATGGGTACGTGCGGGGCAAGGCGAGTGGCGATGTAGTTTGTATTGAGAATTGCTTGCTCGGTTGCGCCGCGCAGCCCGTCGCTTCCCATCATGGCGATGTAGCCATACGCGATCGAAAGAACCCCTGCGCTTCCCAGAGGCGCGCCGACAATGACGCCGGTTGGGCCGGGCTCAGCAAGTGTCCCGGGCAGGAACGGGGTAAGGTGCGCAGCTGTGAGAACCGGGCCAATTCCAGGCCCACCGCCGCCGTGCGGAATAGCAAAGGTTTTGTGCAGGTTCAGGTGGCAGACATCGGCCCCAATCTCACCGGGGCTCGTAATTCCTACCTGGGCATTCATGTTCGCACCGTCCATGTACACCTGGCCGCCGTTGTCATGGACAATGGCAATTGCGTCGCGGATTTTCTCCTCAAAGACACCATGCGTAGAAGGATAGGTGACCATCATCGCTGCCAGGCGATCCTTATGCTCTGTCGCTTTTGCTTTCAGGTCTTCCAGGTCTATATCGCCGTTCTCGGCGCTGTTGACTACCACAACCTCCATGCCTGCTATCGTCGCGCTGGCCGGGTTAGTCCCGTGCGCGGAGTCCGGCACAAGACAGATGCTTCGCTGCAGATCCCCACGGCTGCGATGCCACGCGCGAATAACCATAAGCCCGGTAAACTCACCATGCGCGCCGCTGTTCGGCTGCAGTGTACAGCCGTGGAAGCCGGTAATGTCCTTGAGCCACGCAGAGAGTTCTTCTGCAATGATCTTGTAGCCACCAGCCTGCCACGCCGGTGCGTAGGGGTGTAGAGCGGCAAACTCCGGCCATGAGACCGGTTCCATGGCTGCTGCTGGATTCAGCTTCATGGTGCAGCTTCCCAGTGCAATCATTGAATGGGCAAGTGAGAGATCCCTGTTCTGGAGCTCGGTGATGTAGCGGAGCAGTGAGGTCTCGCTGTGATAGGTGTTGAACACCCGCTGCGTGAGGTAGGGACTGGTGCGTTCCAGTGCCACCGGAGGGCGCCACACGGTTGTACTCATCCGTTTGCTTAGACGGTCCACACCACGCGAAACTCCCAGCGCCTCCAGAAGACGCGAGAGTTCGGCGACATCGCTCCGCTCGTCCAGAGTAATTCCAAGGTGCCCGTTAGGATGTGGCCGGAGGTTGAAACCCTCTTTGAGTGCTGCTGCAAGCAGCCGTTGCTGCGTGACCTCGTCGGTCTTGATCAGCACCGTGTCGAATGCTGGACCGTCCAGAACCGGGAGTCCGGTCTCTTTCAGTATCTCTTTGAGGGTTGCGGTCAGCAACGAGACTCGACGCGCAATACGGCGAAGTCCCTCCGGGCCATGGTACACCGCGTACATCGACGCCATGATGGCCAAGAGCACCTGTGCGGTGCAGATATTGCTTGTGGCTTTGTCCCGTCGGATGTGCTGTTCGCGGGTCTGGAGCGCCAGCCGCATAGCCGGGCGTCCACGCCGGTCGGTGCTGACGCCAATCAGCCTCCCGGGCATAAGCCGTTTATGTTTTTCTCGGGTAGCCAGGAAGGCCGCATGTGGCCCACCGTATCCAAGAGGCACACCAAAGCGCTGGCTGTTGCCCACGACGATATCGGCCCCCCACTCACCGGGCGGGGTCAACAAGGTCAGGGCCAGCAGGTCTGCAGAGACAATTGCCTGGGCAGAGACGGCGTGCAGCTCCTCCACTGTACCGCGATGGTCGTGCACAAGGCCGTCGGTCGCCGGGTACGCAAGAACCCCCGCGACATCGCCCTGCTCAAGCTTCCAGTCCTTCACCGGTGCTTCTATCAGTTCAATGGAAAGTGGCTCTGCTCGAAGACGCAGATGCGCGATAATCTGAGGATGGAGGTCAGTGCTCACCCACACTCGTGGGGCCGTATCAGTTCCGGAACGCCGTTTTCCCCCGCGCAGGGCCATGACCATTGCCTCTGCTGTGGCGGTAGCCTCGTCGAGCATTGAAGAGTTTGCAATCTCCATCCCGGTGAGGTCGGTTACCATGGTCTGGAAGTTCAGCAGCGCCTCAAGCCGTCCCTGGGATATCTCAGCCTGATAGGGGGTGTACTGGGTGTACCATCCCGGATTCTCCAGGATCATCCGCCGGATGATCGCGGGAGTAATTGTGTCGGCATAGCCCATTCCAATGAGGCTACGAAGTACGCTGTTGTGCGCGGCTATCCCTTTCAACGAGGCTTGAAATTGCTCTTCTGTTAGGGCTGGTGGAAGCACCGGCGCAGCGGCGCGATGTATGCCGCGCGGAATGGTCTCTGCAATGAGCTCCTCCATGGAGGCTGCGCCAATGAAGCTGAGCATCTCTTGTTGTTCGGGGGCGTTGGGGCCAATGTGCCGGCTGGCATACTCTCTGTGTCTGTCCATGAGCTCGTCCACCGGAGGCAGCGTCCCGTAGCGCGGTTTGTAGACAGGGCCCGCGTGTTGTCGGGCCGGGGCGGTGCGGCTGTGGATCTGTATCTGCAGCGGAGCCGTGGCCGGAACGCTCCTGTCCACGTAGGCATTGGCAATGAAAGCGTCAAGCGAGGGCGCTTTGCCGCCAGAGACAACTACACCCACCTCGGTGCCGCTTTCATCAAGAACCGGGTAGCCCTCACGGGGCACCGCCGACTGCTCCATGACAAGACGGCGAAGCGTTCGTGCTGGCCCATCTTTTTTCCGTGCAAGGATAGCCTCACGGCCACGGAACTCATGCTCAAGGTGACAGGCCCACAACAGCCGCGCCTCAACCGGAGTAAGGTCTTCAGTTAGTTCGTGGCCATATAGGGCAAATCCAGACTCCAGGCGCAGGCTGTCCCGCGCACCAAGTCCAACCGGAAGGAGTTCCGCCTTGATCTGTTTTGCCGCCGCAAAAAGCTTCTGCCACATTGTTTCTGCCACAGTTGCCGGGGGGAAGAGCTCAAACCCGTCCTCGCCGGTGTAACCGGTGCGGCCTACCAGGAACTCCCCTTCCGGAGTTGTAATGGTGGTCACGCCAAAGCGCGGAAGCTCTGTGGGAAAGCCAGGAACAGCAGCTGCTAGAATTGATTCGGCTCTGGGCCCCTGCAGTGCAATCATGTCCAGTTCGGCCGAGACATCCTGGAACAGCACCTCACGTCCACTGTCTTGTGCCGGGAGCTGTGCGGTTAGCCACGCAATATCCCGCTCCCTGCGTGAGGAGTTAATCACTACCAGATAGCTCTCGTCTCCGGTGCGATATATGAACAGGTCGTCAATGATTCCCCCATCTTCACGACACAGCAGAGCATAGGTGCTCATGTCTGTGGGAAGTGCAGTAACCTGAGCCGTCACCTGCTGCTCAAGCCATGCCGCGCTGTCGCGGCCCTGGATAATAAGCCTCCCCATGTGGGAGACATCAAAGAGGCCAGCGGAGTTTCTGGTTGCTATGTGTTCGCGAATTGTCCCGGCGCGGTAATGGAGGGGCATTTCCCATTCGAAAAAATTGATAAAGCGGGCGCCAGCAGCGGCATGCCACTGATACAGACTGGTACGGTTCATGAGGTCTCCCTTCTGAATTACGCCCTGTCCTGGTACCTGAGAGATTTACCGGCGTGAAGCCCACCGCTTCACGCCTTCCCCTTCGGTGCGACAAGGTTTCCCGTGTCGGCTCTCCAGAGCGTTACCCGTACCATCGATCCTGTGGCCTGAGAGATTCAGAAGCGCCTCATTTAGAGACACCCCCTTGCACCTTCGGCGGCATTCCTTGGAAATGCACTCTCTCGACGGAACTACTTACTTAAAAGGTACATTCGTGGCTGTGAACTGTCAATCGCCCATGGGCTAATCGCGCGCGAAATCAAGCTCAAGCGGCTGCTCTACCTATCCATTGCCCGCAACACCAGGGCATGGCCAATAATATAGATAACCAAGGCAACTGAAATGAGCACGCTCCAGAACCAGTGTATTTTTCCGGCAACCCCAAACCCGAGCAGCAGCACCGCGGCGGGTGGTTTATACAACAGCTGAATCTGAAATACCGGCCTGAGCTCGCTTGGATTATTGCGGTGCACCCAGGTATAGCCCGCCAGAACCCCAAACAAGGGAAACAGCAGAGCAACCGCCGCCGGATCGGTTGAGCTCCACGCCACAAGCGAGCGCAGGTCGGGAAGTTCCATAGGTCCTCCCTTTCTCTATGATAAACGTATGAATCACCATGTAAACCCCCAAGGCGCCACCAAACCGCGCTGGTGGAACTTGACTTTAAATGAATGTCAATGACATCATCTGAGAGGAGGCAAAGTATGAGCCAGATCACTGCGCGTATTCCAGACGAGCTATTAGCGTTGCTTGATCAGGCCGCGGCGGAGCTTCGTCGCACGCGCGCCGAGGTAATTCGACAAGCGGTAGAGTATTATCTAGAGGATTACGAGGACCTTGCAAGCTCCATAGCTGTGCTGAAGGATCCAAGTGATGCCGTACTCGAATGGGGCGAGGTGCGTGAACGCTTACTCGCTGAAGATTAAAGAGAGCGCAGCAAAAGCGCTGTCACGCATTCCCAAAGGTGATCGCGTTCGGCTTGTTCACCGCATTGAGCAACTGCGCGCCAATCCGGTTGCGGGTAGCGTACTTAAGGGCGAGTTCGAAGGCCTACGTAGGATTCGTGTCGGAGACTACCGGGTAATCTACGAAGTCCATGACCAAGAGTTGGTCGTTCTTGTGGTTCGGGTCGCTCATCGGCGCGAAGCCTATCGCTAAACCAGGGTTGCCCACTGTGGCCACCTCCAATCATGAAAAAACTCAGGTCGATGTTGTCACTCTGAGCGTTGTCCTGTGACCAGTACATGAACCAATTGCCGCTACATGCAAACACTGATCTCACTCACCTCAGACAAACTCTCGGTGGTGGACGCGCGTGCTCGCGACCGGTGATAGGTGTTGCCTTTGTGGATTTTCCCATCTTTGACGAGAAGCTGCTGCGGAAACAGGGTGGCCCACTGCTCCGGTGTCAGCTGTGGCCATGCGCCTCAGCCGAGACGGCCAAAGCAGCACACAACCAGATCAGCGCAAGAAACACTCGTTTTTCCATAGAA